>CAKQLR010000051.1 GCA_934254725.1 uncultured Clostridia bacterium
GATATACTAACCGGTTATTTCAAGTATAAGCGTGACTTATTTTACCGCCGTTTTTTGCCGCGAAACGTGTTTTTTACATAAACGGGAGTTATCCGGCATATAAGTCGGGCTTATTTCACCAAAAAAAGTATGTGTAAAATCAAAAAAACGATTTATACAACCGTTTCCTCGCGCGCAACATTATATAATTGCATATAAATAGTTTTTTCAGGTTAATTTCAGAAAACTTTTCAAAAAGAAAAAATGTCAATATATTTTTTACCTTTTTAAGGTTTTTTTAGCTGAATTTTTGTGATAAATTTTCAATTTTTTACATTTCGGGGCATTTTTACATCTTTATGGCTTTTTCTTCTAAAGCCGCAAGAAGTTCTGCTCTTTCGTTTTTCAATTTTCCGTCTATAACGTCTTTTATAAGGGAGTTTAACGCCTCGCCTATCTGCGCCCCCGTAAACCCTGCTTTTTTTGCGTCGAAACCGTTCACTTTTAAATTCCCGACGGAAAACGCCCGCTTTTCGGATAACAGCGCATTAAGCCTGTCCTCGGTCAAAAGCAGCTTTTCGGCTCTCTCTTTTATTTCTTCGGTCATGGCGAACGCTTCGGCTTTCTGCAAGGACAGAACATCCCTCACCGTCTGCTCGCCGAATTTATTGAGGGCGCGCAAAATATACTTGTCCGAAAGCTCGTTTATTTCCTTTACCTCGCGCGGGATAATCGGGTAGTGATGCCAACGCACGGCAGCCACATAGCGCTTTTTGTCATGACCGGAAAGTTTAAGCCTGTCCGCAATTTGCTCGCAAAGCTCCGCGCTGTATTTTTCGTGACCGTAAAAATGAGCTATCCCCTTCTCGTCCGTAAAAAACGTTTTCGGTTTACCCACGTCGTGAGTAAGCCCGGCAAGCCGCAAAAGCGGGTCCTTGGGCAGGGCAACGCAGGTCTTTACCGAATGCACGTACACGTCGTACGCGTGATACGGGTGGTTTTGCCCGAAACCGAAACACGGCTCCGTTTCGGGAAGAATAAGCGCTATTATGTCTTTATATTCAATAAGCACCCTTTCGGCGTAGTCACCCGTCAGAATGCCCTTTAATTCTTTAACGATTCTCTCCTTGGATAAATTTAAAACAAGCCGTTTTTGAGCGAAAAGCGCGGCTTTTGTATCTTTTTCGATGTCGAAGCCGAGCACCGAAGCAAACCTTAACGCCCGTAAAATTCTTAAAGAATCCTCTTTAAATCTCTCCTCGGGGCAGCCGATCGCCTTTAACAATTTTCTTTCGCAATCCCCTCTGCCGTCGAACAAATCCACGAATTTCTCCCCGTCGAAGCAAATCGCGTTCACGGTGAAATCCCGCCGTTTAAGGTCGCTTTCTATCGTACGGACAAACTCCACCTTTTCGGGGTGACGGTTATCCGAATAGTTGCCGTCGCTTCTGAAAGAGGTAATTTCCACGTTTTCGCCGTCAATGCGCGCGGTGACCGTTCCGTGCTTAATCCCCGTTTCAATCACGGTGTAGCCGAGTGAAGAGAAAATCTCCTTAACTCTTTCGGGCGGCAGAGAACAGGTCACGTCGAAATCGTCCGCGGGCAGTCCCAAAAAAAAGCTTCTGACAGCGCCGCCCACGACGTAAGCCTCCCCGCCGTTTTCCTTTATTTTATTTAAAACAAATTCGCTCCCCGCCGAAAGTTTCATTTATGTTTCCCCTTGTTCAGCAATCCAGAATAATCGTAACCGGTCCGTCGTTTGTTTGCTCTATGAACATATCCGCGCCGAACACCCCGCGCTTGACAGTAACGCCCTGATTTTTAAGCGCTTCGCAAAAATAATCGTAAACGGAAGAAGCCCTGTCCGGAGCCTCCGCACCCGTAAAACTCGGTCTGTTCCCGTGCGAAGCGTCCGCAAGCAGAGTAAACTGCGAAACGCTTAAAACCTCGCCGCCCACGTCCTTTACGGATAAATTCATCTTACCGTTTTCATCCTCAAATATGCGCATGGCTGCAATCTTTTTAGCCAGGTAGTCGCATTTGCTTATATCGTCGCCCGCGGCAACGCCGAAAAACACGACGAGTCCGAAAGGTATCTCCGAAATGAACTTACCCTCCACCGAAAGCCTCGTATTTTTTACTCTTTGTATAACTGCTTTCATATCTTCTCCTTTGCAAAAACCACCGATAACGCGCGTAAAAGGCTATTTTTTCTCAAAAAATATTTTAATCTGTCCGTAGGAAACGGTGTGACTGCGCGATATCTCTCCGCTTAAAAACTCCTGCGTTTCCGAGGAGAAATTCATCGTAAAACTCTGCCCGCCGAGGTTAAGCGCAACATAGCATACCTCGCTGTCGCACTCCCTTTTATACATAAGGAAACGCCCGGAGCGCAAAAATATTTTCAGATCTCCGTCTTTAAACACCTCGTGAGCCTTTCTCATCTCGCCGAGTTTTCTGAAATGTTTAAGCAACGAAGCGCTTATCTCATTCCCGCTTGCAACTACGGTTTCGGTATCGGTATTACCGTTTTCTTTGGCGGTACTATCGCCCTCCGCCTTGCTCCAATCGAAACATTTTCTGTTGAACGGGTCCGCCCAACCGGTAGTGCCCGTTTCGTCGCCGTAATAAATCGACGGAATGCCGTAGACCGTGTAGAGAACAGAAGAAGCGAGCATAACTCTTTCCGCACCCGTAAGCAGCTGGCTTTCGGTCGGCTCGTCATGTGCCTGAGCTATTCTTCCGACGGGACAACTTCTGCCCGACAGACAATTTATAATCCTCGCCGTGTCGTGCGTGCCGAGAATATTCATTAAAAGATTGAGGTTACCTTTCGGATAACAATCAGTCTGCTCCGCTATAACGGAGGCGAGTTTAGTCGTATCGTCCGTGCAAAAACACTCGATAATCGCTGTTTTAAGGGGGTAATTCATTGCGGAGTCGATTTCCCCGCCTTGAAAATATTCACGTCTGACCCCGTAGGAAATCTTATCGGTAACGTTTTCCCAGACCTCTCCGATTATAAACGCGTCGGGATTATTCTCCTTAACTCTCTTTCTTATCCTCTTTACGAATTCGTCGGGAAGCTCGTCCACGACGTCGAGCCGCCACCCCGAAGCGCCCATTTCAAGATACTTTTTTAGAACTCCGCCGTCGCCGCAAATAAAGTTTTTAAAATCCTCGCAATTTTTGTTTATGCGCGGAAGGGTTTCTATACCCCACCAGCTCTCGTACTCGTCGGGGTAAGAAATAAAATCATACCACCCGTAATACTTTGAGCTTTTGCTCTGATACGCGCCGACGCTGTCGTATCTGCCCTTCTTGTTAAAGTAAACGCTATCGTCGCCGGTGTGATTGAAAACGCCGTCCAAAACTACCGATATCCCGCGATTTGCGGCACTTTTGAATAATTCCGCAAGGTCGCTTTCACTGCCGACAAGCTCGTCCGTTGTCATATAATCGCCCGTGTCGTAGCGGTGGTTTGAATAAGCTTTGAAAATAGGATTTAAATAAATAATCGTTACGCCGAGCGAAGAAATATAATCGAGCTTTTCTATAATGCCCCTTATATTCCCGCCGAAAAAATCGTCGTTCAGCACCTTGCCGTTTACGGGCAGATAGTCGGGCAGCCCGCCCCAATCGCCGCGCAGGCGCTGTTCTTCCCTCGGTTTTAAGTATCCGCTTTTATTAAATCTGTCGGGGAAAATCTGGTATATAACTCCCCCCTTAAACTTTTTCGGGTAGGAAGTATCCGCCCCGTACACAGTCAGCCTAAGTTCCGCGCCGCCTACGGTAAGCCTGCCAAGGTTCTCCCCATAGGGACTATTCCAATCAACCCCGTACGTTTCGCCGTCTATCTCAAACGAGTAAAAATACAGTCCCCTTTTTTCGATTTTCATCTCTGCTGCAAACCCGTAATCACCGTTTTTTGCGTGATATACGGCACTTTTGTAATCACAAAGCCGTTCTTCCGATAAATCGACGCAAGCACAGCCATCTTCACGCCCGTCAAAAAATGTGCGTTTCATCTGAAATCGAACAGCCTCTTCCCCGTCTTTGCGCAGACGTAAAAAGCAGGCGTCGCCGTCCGCTTTTACAAAGAATTTCAATATTTCGTTTTCCGGGATACCTCCCGTAACGCTTCTGCAACCGGCGTCAAGGGGGTTAAAAAACGCTTCCATACAGATGTTATCTTGTGGGTTTCAGATGCCAGATATTATCGGCGTACTCTTTAATAGCTCTGTCTGCCGAAAATCTTCCGCTGCTTGCGATGTTCACTATGCTCATCTCCGCCCACTTTTGTTTATCCTGATACACTCCGGAAATCTTCGCCTGCATCTCGCGATACGCGCCGAAGTCCGCCATGCACATATACGGATCGGCAACGGGCGAAGCTGTAAGCAGGTAGTTTGCAAGGTTTTCAAACGACGTTCCGTTAAAGCCGACTTTAAGCGCGTCGATGACCTTCTGCAGCTGAACGTTGTTGTTGTAGTACGCCGTGGCGTTGTAGCCGTGCGCCCACAGGTTATCCACTTCCCTCGCGGTAAGCCCGAATATAAATATGTTATCGTCGCCGACCGCCTCGCGCATTTCCACATTAGCGCCGTCAAGCGTACCGATGGTGAGCGCGCCGTTTATCATAAACTTCATATTGCCGGTACCGGAAGCTTCCTTGCCTGCCGTAGAAATCTGTTCGCTTATCTCCGAAGCGGGCATAAGTTTTTCCGCCATGGTCACGCCGTAGTCCTCAAGGTAAATTACGTTAAGCTTCTCCCTTATATCGGGGTGTTTCTTTATATCTTCGGAAATAAAGCAGATGAGCTTGATAATTTCCTTAGCCATAAAGTAACCGGGTGCGGCTTTTGCTGCGAAAATATACGTTTTGGGTTGAACCGCCGCCGTCGGGTTTTCCTTTAATTCGATATAACTCGAAATGATGTTCATAGCGTTCATAAGCTGGCGCTTGTACTCGTGCAGCCTTTTTGCCTGAACGTCGAAGAGCGTTTCGGGGTTAATTTTCTCCCCTGTCTTTTTAAGAACGTATTCCGCAAACTGCTTTTTCTTTATAAGTTTAATTTCGTTTATTCTTTTCTGAACGTCCGCCTTATCTTTGAACGCCTCAAACTTTTTAAGCTGTTCCGCGTCAGTTTTAAATCCGTCGCCGATTAAATCCGAAAGGAGCGAAGTAAGCTCCGGGTTGGATTGGCAAAGCCATCTTCTGTAAGCTATGCCGTTGGTGACGTTTGTAAACTTTTCGGGCGTAACATCGTTAAAGTCCTTAAAAATGCTGTTCTTTATTATGTCGCTGTGAAGGGCGGAAACGCCGTTTACTTTGTGAGAGCCGATTACCGAAAGATTAGCCATTCTTATCTGACCGTGAGAAATTATGCTCATTCTTTCAATCTTATCCCAGTCGCCGGGGAATTTGTTCCACATATCCGCACAGTAACGCCTGTTTATTTCCTTTATAATGGAATAAACCCTCGGAAGTCTCCTCTCTATTAAATCCTCGTTCCACTTTTCAAGCGCTTCGCTCATAACCGTGTGGTTGGTGTAAGCGATAGTACGGGTCACGATAGACCAGGCGCTGTCCCAATCATAGCCGTATTCGTCTATTAAAATCCTCATAAGCTCGGGAACGGCAAGCGCGGGGTGGGTGTCGTTTATATGAATAGCAGCCATATCGGGCAGGCTGTCTAAGCTGCCGTACCTTCTTACGTGATCACTGACTATATTCTGAAGGGAAGCGGATACGAGGAAGTACTGCTGTTTAAGCCTTAAAGACTTCCCCTCGAAATGATTATCCGAAGGATACAGAACCTTGGAGATAAGCTCCGCTTCGTTATCGGCTTGCATGCTCTGCATATAGTCCCCCTGCGAGAAAGAACGCATATCGAACTTTTTGCGGTTCTGTGCGCTCCACAGTCTTAAAACGGAGACCGCTTCCGAATTGTATCCGGAAATCATCATATCGTAGGGCAAAGCTTCTATTTCCTGATAGTCGAAGTAGTTGACCTTTAAGCCCTCCTCCGTCCATTCTTCCTTAATATGCCCGTCGAATTTCACGGTGAACATTTTATCCGCACGTTGAGTAAGCCATACTTCGCCGCCGGGCAGCCAGATATCTGGAAGCTCCATCTGCCACCCGTCAACTATTTTCTGTTTGAACAGACCGTATTCGTAGCGAATGGAGTAGCCCATTGCGGGGTAATCGCCCGAAGCGAGCGCGTCCATAAAGCAAGCGGCAAGCCTGCCGAGCCCGCCGTTGCCGAGCCCTGCGTCCGGCTCAAGCTCGTAAAGATTTTCGAGCGAAGTGCCGAAGTGCTTTAAAGCCTGTTCCAGACTGTCGCCGACGCCGAGATTGAACACGTTGTTTTTGAGCGATCTGCCGAGCAAAAATTCCATGCAAAGATAGTAAACCTTCTTTGCTTTCTGCTCTTTTACTACCGTGTGGTAAGCGTTTCTCTTTTCAAGAAGAATATCCCTGACCACCATGACCACGGCTTTATAAAGTTGTTCTTCTGTACATTCCGCAGGCGTTACCCCGAAAAACCTTGAAAGTTTTCCTTCAATAGCCTGCTTTGCCACATCGGCGGAAAAATTTTCTGTTTCGTACATTTCAGTTATTCCTCTCGTTAATAATAATGCCCGTTTTTGTGCGTTTTAGAGGCTTTTTGCAAATTTACTCTATTAAAAACGGAAAACGTTTTCCCCTTATCCGTTTAAAAAGTTACAGTATTTCGTCGTACATTTTTGCGTATTCGAGCGCCGAAGAAGCCCAGCTGAAATCCGCCGCCATCGCCTTTTTGATAAGCTTTGTCCAGTACGTTTTGTTGTTGAAATCTCCTACAGCTCTCTTGACCTCAAACAGCATTTCGTGTGCGTTGAAGTTTTCAAACACATAACCGAAGCCGTCGTTGTTTACCGAAGGAATGCTGTCCGCAAGCCCGCCAGTTTTTCTGACTACGGGAATAGTTCCATAACGGCAGGCAATCATTTGAGAAAGCCCGCACGGCTCCTGCTTGCTCGGCATAAGGAACAGGTCGGAGCCAGCATAAATCTTAGCCGCAAGATCCTTGTTGAACGCCGCCACAAACCTCATTTTGCCGCTGTATCTTTCCGCAAGGTAGCGGAAGAAACTTTCGTAAACGACGTCACCCGTGCCGAGAACCACAAACTGCACGTCCTCGTGAAGAAGTTCTTCGAGCACGCACGTTACGAGATCGAGCCCTTTATGTTTGACAAGCCTTGTAATCATCGAGATGACGGGCACTTCGTCCTTGACGGGAAGCCCGAGCATGGACTGAAGCCCGCGTTTGTTTTCAAGCTTTTTGGCGGGGGAAGTTTTGGAGTAGTTTGCGAAGATTTTTCCGTCCGTCTTGGGGTTGTAATAATCCTCGTCTATGCCGTTCAGAATGCCCTTTAACTTAAACGCGTTTCTGTTCGTAATGCTTTCAAGCCCCTGAGCGAAAAACGGATTTAAAATCTCACTCGCATACGTCGGGGAAACGGTAGTAAACCTGTCGCAAACTTCTATGGCGCCCTTCATAACATTAAGGCAGCCATCGAATTCGAGCATGTTCTTCGTGTATTCGGGAAGCCCGAAAAGATCGCCGAGGCACTCAGTTCCGTACTTACCCTGATACTCTATATTATGCACGGTGAACACCGCGCGAATATCCCTGTATTTATACTTACCCGAGAACAACGTTTTCAGGTAGACGGGCGCAAGAGCGGTCTGCCAGTCGTTGCAGTGAAGAATGTGCGGGTAAAAATCTATAAGCGGCATGATGTCGAGACAAGCCTTGGAGAAGAAAGCAAATCTTTCGCCGTCGTCGTACTCGCCGTAAAGCCTGTCGCGCTTGAAGTAATATTCGTTATCTATAAAGTAGTACAGCACGCCGTCCGAAAAATAGGAGAACACGCCGCAATACTGATTGCGCCAAGCCAGCGACACGTTTATATTCCCTATAAAACGGAACTGACGGCGAAGCTTTTCGTCTATGGTTTTATATAAAGGCATAACGACGCGCACGTCGTACTCGCCCGTTTTCTGTAAAGCTTTTGGCAGCGAACCGGCAACGTCCGCAAGTCCGCCAGTGCCCGCGAACGGATTGCATTCGGACGCGACGTACATTACGCTCTTTTTTACGGTTACGTTTTCAAGCATATAACAACCTCCGATATTTTTTAGAAAAACCGCCGTTATTCCGCGATAAAGGCGGCTTTTTGTGTTTTACATATGTATATTTCGGTATTCCCGCCCGAAAACATCGTTTCCCTCTGTTTTTGTGCGATAAACGAGGCTTTTGCCCCTGCCGATTAAAGTTTTGCGTTCTTGCGGATGTAGAAAGGATTGACGTCGCAACCCGACAGAGTTCTGTTATCCGTAATAACTACGTTCTTATCAGTGATTATACAGTTGAGCATGGATTTTTCAAGCACCACGGTATCCTGCATAAGAATGGAATTTTTAATAACTGCGCCTCTGCCCACCTTTACGCCGCGGAAAAGTATACTGTTTTCGACCGTACCTTCAATAACGCAGCCGTCCGCAATAAGCGAATTTTTAACGACCGCACCCGCTCCGTACTTTGTGGGGGCGGAGTCCCTTACCTTTGTAAACACGTTGTTGTTCTGAAAAATTTCCTTCATCTTATCGGGGGAAAGAAGTTCCAGACTCTTATCGTAATAGCTTTTGAGCGAGGTAATTTTAGCCATATACCCCTTATGCTCGTAGCCGTAAATTTTGAGGGATTTGACGTTTTCCGCAAGCATTTCCGAAGAGAAATGATGCTTGTTGTGCGATATCGCGTCGTTAATCATTGCTATAAGCAAGCTTCTTTTAAGAATAAAAATATTTGCAAACAGCTTGACTTTTCCGTCCGCCTTGGGGCTGAACGATATGGCGCGCACCCTTTCCGTTTCGTCCGTATCGAGCACGATGTTTACGGAAGAAGTCATCTCTTTCGCGTCGCATTCGGAATAAACGAGCGTTACGTCTGCATTAAGTTTTATATGCCTCCTTACTATTTGTTCGTAGTCGATATTGCATACGAGGTCGCAGTCGGTCATAACCACGTACTCCTCGGTGGAGCGCATTATAAAGCTGATAATGTTCTTTAACGCTTCGAGCCTCGTGTTGTAAAGGGAGGCGCTTTCCTGCACGCCGAACGGCGGAAGAATGTGAAGCCCTCCGTGGCGCCTCGCAAGATCCCAATCTTTACCGCTGCCTATGTGATCCATCAAAGATTGATAATTGCTTTTCGTTATGACGCCGACCTTGGTGATTTCCGAATTGACCATGTTTGAAAGCGCAAAGTCCACAAGGCGGTATCTTCCGCAGAAAGGTATTGAACCGAGCGTTCTCCTCGCGGTAAGTTCGGGTATGTCGTTATCGTGAATGTTGGAAAAAATAATTCCCATCGTGTTTCCCATAATCCGTACCTCCTTATTGTTCGTTCGCGTCGAGGATAGTGCCCGCCGCCACGGTTGCGTTCGGCTGAACTTTGTACTCTCTGCCAATCACGGCAATTTCGGGGTTCTCCGCGTCGCCGCCTATCTTTGCGTTCTCGCCTATCACGGCGTTCTCGTCCACAATGGAATGAATAACCGTCGCTCCGCTCTTTACTACAACGCCGCTCATAAGAATGCTGTCCTTTACGGTAGCGCCCTTTTCTACGGTGACCTGCGAAGAAAGAATGGAATTTTCAACCACGCCCTCTATGTCGCACCCGAGCGAAACTATACTGTTGAGTATAACCGCTTCCTTGCCTGCGTAATGCGGGGGAGCAATCGGGTTCCTCGAATGAATACGCCAGTTTGTATCCGAAAGGTCGAGCGTAGGCTTATCGCCGAGCAGGTCCATATTCGCCTCGTACAGCGAATTTATAGTCCCCACGTCCTTCCAGTATCCTTCGAACGTATAGGCAAACATTCTCTCCCCGTCTTTAAGCATGGCGGGCAGAACGTTTTTGCCGAAGTCGTTCGCGCTGCCTTTCGTTTTATCGTCCTCTTCGAGGTACTTATAGAGCTTTTCCGCCGTGAATATATAGATACCCATAGAAGCGAGGTTGCTCTTCGGCTTTTTCGGCTTCTCCTCGAACTCGTTTATTCTTCCGTCCTCGTCCGTGTTGACTATGCCGAAACGGGAAGCCTCTTCCATAGGCACGCGAATGGCTGCTATAGTGCAGTCCGCCTCGTTTTCCTTATGGAAATCGAGCATTTTGGAGTAATCCATTTTATAGATATGGTCGCCCGAGAGAATAAGTACGTATTTAGGTTGATATGTCTTTATAAAATATAAATTCTGGTAGATGGCGTTTGCCGTTCCCTTGTACCAATCGGATCTGTTCTTTGCCTGATATGGCGAAAGAATATGAACCCCGCCGAAAGCTCTGTCGAGATCCCACGGCTGACCGTTGCCGATATATTCGTTAAGTACAAGCGGTTGGTACTGGGTAAGCACGCCCACCGTATCTATGCTCGAATTCACACAGTTGGACAGCGGAAAGTCTATAATTCTGTACTTTCCGCCGAAAGTAACCGCAGGCTTTGCGATTTTTGTGGTTAAGGCGTACAATCTGCTGCCCTGCCCGCCGGCAAGAAGCATAGCCACGCATTCTTTCTTTTTATACATTTTTTCCTCCCTTGAAAAAAAACGACCTTATATTTATCTGTAGCCCCGCCGTACCGGAACACGACGGCGAGCGATACACTCTTAAACTTCCGTCCTTTGTAAATACAATGCGGAAAATTTATTCAAATCCACGGAAACGGAATATTTCTTTCCGTTCGACCCTTTTTTAACGGTATTGTAAACGCGTTTTACCGTCTTGCCCTCCCCGCCGAAACGAGGAAGATCCGTATTTAAAATAACCTTATACTTACCTTCGTCGAGACCTATGCGGTAACCGAGGCGCGGCACGCCCGAAAAGTTTATTATAACCGTAATCACGTTACCGTCTCCGTCCTTTCTGTTGTAAGCTATAACGTTGTTGTCTCTGTCATCCGAAACAATCCACTCGAAGCCGTCCCAGTCGGTATCGTTCTTGTAAAGGGGCGGACTGTTTTTGTAAATATTGTTTATTTCTCTGAAGAAATCCTGCAGTTTACGGTGCATTTCGTAACCGAGCATAAAGAATTCCAGCTGAGAGCCGAAACTCCATTCCTTAAACTGCCCGAACTCACACCCCATAAACATGAGCTTTTTGCCGGGGTGGGACATCATATACGCCATAAACGCCCTTACGTTCGCGAATTTATCCTCGTACGGGCAGGGCATTTTATCTATAAGCGAATGCTTGCCGTGAACAACCTCGTCATGAGAGATAGGCAAAATGAAGTTCTCGGAAAACGCATACATCATCGGGAAGGTAAGCTTGTTGTGCTCGTACTTTCTGAAGTACGCGTCCGTCTGCATATACGAAAGGGTGTCGTTCATCCACCCCATATTCCACTTGAAGTTGAAGCCGAGACCGCCGACCTCCTGCGGTTTTGTAACCATAGGCCACGCGGTAGATTCCTCCGCCGCCATAATAGCGTGAGGAAATCTTTCAAACACGGCGGCGTTCAGCTTTCTTAAAAAGGCGATTGCATCCAAATTCTTGTTGTTGCCGTATTGATTGGGCAGCCACTCGCCCGGTTTTTTATCGTAATCGAGATAGAGCATGGAAGCTACGGCGTCCACCCTCAGCCCGTCAATATGATATTTTTCAAAAAGAAATACGGCGTTGGAAATAAGAAAACTCTGAACTTCCGTTCTGCCGTAATCGAAGCGGCGGGTACCCCACTGCCTGTGCTCGATTCTGTCCCAGGACTTGTTCTCGTAAAGGGGCTGACCGTCGAATTCTATAAGCCCGTGCTCGTCCTTTGGAAAGTGCGCGGGCACCCAGTCCATAATAACGCCTATACCGTGCCTGTGGCATTCGTTCACGAGGTACATAAAGTCGTGCGGCGTGCCGAAGCGCGAGGTAATCGAATAATACCCCGTCACCTGATACCCCCAGCTTCCGTCGAAGGGGTATTCGGAAAGCGGCATAAACTCTATGTGAGTATAACCCATTTCCTTAACGTATTTTACAAGCTCCTTAGCCATCTGGCGGTAGGAATAATAACTGCCGTCCGCATTTCTCTTCCAGCTGCCCGCGTGTACTTCGTAAATATTTATCGGGGAAGAATACAAATCGGTATTTTCCCTGCGGGAGATAAATTCCCCGTCCGACCATTTAAAGCCGTCAAGCGAGTAAATTTTTGAAGCCGTTCCGCTCGGCGTTTCGCTGTGAAAAGCATACGGATCGGCTTTAAAAACCGTTCCGCGCTCGCTTGTAACCGCGTATTTGTAGGTATCGTATTTCTTCAGTTTGGGAACGAACGTTTCAAAAATGCCCGTATCGCCTATCTGCTCCATAGGGTTTTTGGTGGTGTTCCAGAAGTTGAACGCCCCCACTACGGAAACGGATATCGCGTCGGGCGCCCACACTCTGAACCATACTCCGGGCTTTCCGTTTTTTTCACCGAAATGCGAGCCGAAAAATTCGTAAGTATTAAAGTTTGTCCCTTGGTGAAAAAGGTATACGGGCAATTCGTATTCGCTGTTCATATGCGCAAAAACACTCTCCTCTGTTCCTTTTGTACGGCGCGACCGTGAATTGCAAAGTTTTTGATAATTATTCACATTTAACCGCGCTTCGAAAAGCAAATTCGTGGATTTGAACTGCTTCAATATATATTTTACTACATAACTTGTTTTTTTTCAATATCTTACCGCAATTTTATTTGTGCTTTTTTGGTGAATTTTTAAGATTTTTGCTAAAAATCCCCGCAATTTTGTTATTTTTTAACATCTGTTTTAACAATAGTCGAAAATCGGCATAAAAAAAGAGGGAGAATTCATCAAAAAACTTCCTCTTTTTTTGTCGGTTGTTTCACCGCCCGTTCGCGTTTTATCCCGAACGAGTCCTACTTCAAACCACCGTAGGGGCGAGCATTGCTCGTCCGCTCCCCACTCGCTCAAACGCCTATTTGTCGGCACTCACCGCCCGTCCGAGCTTTATCGCACGTACAAACTTTCAATTATCCTTTTTCCAAACAACGGGCGTACGATGAGTAGCATTTGTTATCGTATTCATTGATTGCATGTTAATACAATATGGAATATCTAATCGACCATAATTTTGATATGACCATCCCATGTAATTTCGACATCCGGTAGACAATAAATTATATCCTCAATCATGCCTACCAGGTCAATGCGTTGAACATTAGAAGCGTTTAAAGCGCATATCCAAAAAAGTAATACAAACACAAATAGCAAATTTTTCAAGCAAACAATCTCATTCTTCGATTATTTTTAATCCGGTGAATACGATACGAAAGAAACTTCTTTATCCGGTTCTCCCCACCCCGGATTGACAAAAAAAAAGTTTTATGCTAAAATAATCGTAATCTTATATCAGACGGGAGAAACAAA
>CAKQLR010000052.1 GCA_934254725.1 uncultured Clostridia bacterium
TGGCTGAAAGACTCGAATATCGTTAATCCGTGTTACAATATTCACGAGCCGTATCTGCCGTTGATGGCGAACGCCGAGGAAGATCAGTTCAAATTGTATATCAACGATACGGGCTTGCTGTGCGCTATGTACGGCTTCGAAACCAAAAGAGCGATTCTTGAAAACACGATAAAGGGGAATGCCAAAGGCGGTATTTACGAAAATATTATCGCCGAAACGTTGGTGAAAAACGGTTACGCGCTTTATTATTACAAGCCCGACGATTCCAACGAACTGGAATTTCTGATAGAAAAAAACGGAGAAGTGGTTCCCGTGGAAGTGAAAGCGGGAAATACCGCAACAAAATCGCTGAACAGATTTATAGAAGCATATAAACCGTCGGCGGCATATAAAATCGTTGACGGAAACGTCGGTACGAGCGACGTAAAACTCACTATTCCGCATTATATGGCGATGTTTTTATAAAAAACGGTTATATTTCACTCAATCGCGATTGGCGAAAAATTCAGAAAAAATACGGGAAAACGGCGCAAAAAAACGCAAAAAAATATTGCGTACAGTCGGGCGATGGCATATATCCCGAAGACGGGCGATTTTCGATTGTAGACAGTAATGTTACCTATCGGTCGCTTTTGAAAGCTTTTGCGCAGGCTAACATCCGTAATCCGAGGGCGACCAAATAAGTCAAAAATCGGCTATATTTTCCAAAATTTATACTAAAACACACGAAAAGCAGTCATTCTTGCAAAAGAGTGACTGTTTTGTTTCTGTATTTTGTTCTTCAAAACTCGAAAAATACCCCAAAAAACGGGGGTGGTCAGAAAAATGTTACACTTTCCCGTATATACGGATACAGGGCTATAAGCAAATTGATATAGAAAAATATGATTTCGGACAAGCCAAGCCTCGGCGGAAGAATTTTTCCTTGTCGGTAGAAAACTTTTTTGCTAACAGAAGGAACATTACATTGTAAAACAAAATTAAGCTGTTTGAAAATAAGCAGATGCGGACTTTATGGAAAGCCGCCGATTAACGAGAGAATCCTATTTTGAAATTGGAAAAGAGATAAAGAAAAACGCGATCCAATGAGAAAAGTAGGGACTTAATGCCGGATTCAAAAATCGTAATGTTTCGATTTTATTCTTTTTGATTGACAAATACGAAAAAATCATGCCTGTGAAAGAGGAAAACGCTGCTATCAAATCGCTGAACAGATTTATAGAAGTGTGGAATCCGCCGGTAGTATATAAAATCGTTGACTGAAGCGTTAGAACCGGCGGCGTTAAACTGACTACGTTTTATAAAAACGCAATAAGGGCTAAGATAATCAATACTAAACCGATTATTTTTTTAAGCTCAAGTTTCTCTTTATATAAAACGAGCGAAAGCAATGAGGTGAATAATATTGTTCCGCCGGTAGATAACGGATACGTTGCTGTTGCTCCTATACCTTCGGTGGCGGTTCCCGTTACTATAAGCAGATTGGCTAAACCGTTCAGTATTCCGCTTAATGCGGGGGATATATAATAAAATATCAACTCCTTTTTTGTAGAAAAGCTTTTTCCGACAGGCGAGAACAGATAGATTTTTGGGATAGATCTTTCTTCTCTCTTTTTAAGCAGAAAACAGGCGGGCAAGGTGAGCGCCGTACATATGAAACTTGTCGAGAACATATAAGAATTAAAGCTGATGTCTTTCCCCGACAGGTTTGAATGTATCAGCGTTAATATTCCGATTGCCCCGTTTGCGGCAAAGATGATCAGTAAATAGGCAACGGCTTTAACTGTTATTTTTTGCTTTTCTCCGGTTGCGGATATTATTATCGACGCGGTGATTGCAATAAAAGCAATCAGGCGTAAAACCGTTATTTCTTCTTGTAAAAAAATTGTGCCGAACAGGACGGGCAGAGCCATGCCTCCGATCATCAGGAATGTTGTGTGCAAGCTTACACTTACGACGGACAAAACTTTTAT
The DNA here is from genome assembly GCA_934254725.1 of uncultured Clostridia bacterium. Classification (GTDB taxonomy): domain Bacteria; phylum Bacillota; class Clostridia; order Christensenellales; family Borkfalkiaceae; genus RGIG3732. Next base: position 1,974 of record CAKQLR010000052.1, read on the forward strand.
TCCGAAAAGCATGATAACAATATTTAACAATGTTTGCAGTATTCCGGTCAGCACCGTGTATTTGTTTCCGAAAGCATAACTGACGTTTCCTTCGGAAACAACGCACGGGAAAAAAAGAGCCGAAGCAAATGCTTTGCCTATGAACAGATAAAACATAGAAGCCGTTTCGCCGTAGGGCTTCATTCTCTGAAAGAATTTATTTACTATAAACGACAACGCAAAAAGCAGCCCCGACGTCAACAACATTAAATATGTAAGCATTTTTGGTTTTGTAAACTACTTTTCTTTTCTTGAAAGATAATCGTTTTTGATTTTTTTATAAATCTCATCCGGAATGACGGGATTGCCTTTGGAGTATGAGGGTTGAAGCATGTTTCCTGCAATTTTCTTATCGGTGCAAGCTGTATCGTTTCTGAATTGTTCGCGCATAGCTTTGTCTTTGAGGTTCGGAATATCCATAGGAATTCCTCCGTTCAGCACCGAACGATATGCCATTAACCCGGGCAGGAACATATCCATAGCTTCGTATGCGTCTATAGTTTCCGCCGTATCGTCGCCGCATATTTTTGTTATAAAATTCCACATTGTAAAGAAATCGCTTCCGCAATGTCCCATATTTCCCGCTTTTACAGTTAAAGCGTCCGTGGGCTTGTATGAAACGTATCGATTTATGTTTTCGCCTTCGTAGCGGTCAAGGTTTGTAAAAATCATTTTATCCGAAAGTTCGGAGCTTTCTCTTGCGCTTTCCGCTTCGCCCATCGAGCCGTATACGCTGTACCAGACTGAATTTTTGCTCGGTCCTACTCCGTGCAGGCTTTTAAGAACGGCGCCGTTTTCCAGTGTAATTATTATCAAGGACCCCCAACCTGCTTTTGCTCCCATTCTCGCCATTCTCGCGTTAAAAGGCATTTCGAAACCGGTTACTTTAACCGGTCGCAACCCCGTTATATGAATAAGCGGACCTATAGAGTGCGTGCAGTAGTAGAATGCCGACATATTCATTCTCCAATGGTCTTGATTGCCATAGGTTATATCCGACCATATGCTTTCGCAGTTGTGAAGATATTCTCCTTCTCCGTATTCGAAGTCTCCGAGTGCGCCCATGCGGTATAATCTTCGCATTTCCCTCGGTGCCGGCATATAACAGTAGTTTTCTGCATAAGAGTATACTTTCCCACTGTTTTCTACGGCTTCTACGAGCCCGACAGCTTCAGCCATTGTCTGGCAGGGAAGAACTTCACTTAAAACATGTTTGCCCGCATTAAGGCATTTTATTGCAAAAGGAGCGTGTTCGTTGGCATAGTTGGCAAGAACTACCGCGTCGATATCAGAATTAAGCATTTGATCGAATTCGAGGTAATACGAAATCGAATCGTCGTTTAATTCCTCTTTTAATTGTTTAAGTGCGTGTTCGTTCAAATCGCATACCGCGCACAGTTTAACCCTTTTATCGTGTTTGCAATAATCGATCATTGCGCGTCCTCTGTATACGCCGAGAACGCCTATTTTAACTTTTTTCATTTTGTTCCTCCGTTTGTCGAATACAATTATTATAGCGATTAGAAAAGTAAATCTCAATGGAAAATAACTTGATTGATATGGAAAAAAGTAATATATAGCGTCGTTTGTCGTTGACAACGGTTTATTGAGTATTTATAATTATAGATAGTATGAATAACGGAAATATATGTAAGTTTTCGGCAATGCCGGAAAACCCTGTTTGCGAAATAACCCCGATAAATTTTGTTCTTGAAAAGACTGACGTCGAAAAAGAAGAGCGCATTCGTTCTGTATACAGAATCCATGTAGTTACACAAGGGAGAGGCGTGTTTACGTGTGATAAAAGGGGTTTTGATGTAGAAAAGGGAGATGTTTTTTTTGCGTTTCCCGGAAGCTTGTTTTCAATAAAAGGCGACAGTGATTTAGAATACGCTTATATTTCTTTTTTAGGGCTTGGCGCACCTGCCTTGATAAGACGGATAATGCCCGTGATTGACGGATATAAAGTTTTTAAAGGTCACGAAGATTTAATACCTATATGGAAAAAAGCGCTGAAAATGACAAACAATAAAAACGTTGATCTTGTTGCAAAAGGCGTTCTTGAATTATCTGCCTCCGCACTTATAGTAATACCGCCGTCGGTGCAGGAGAGGGATGTCATTTCAAAAATCGAATGCTATGTGCGCGAAAACTTTTCTTTGCCTATTACACTTAAAGACATTGCCGCGAAATTCGGCTATAACGAGAAATATCTTTCTAAACTGTTCTGCGAAAAAACGGGAATGTATTTTAAGGATTACCTTTTAAACCTGCGTATAAACGCGGCTTGCGGTATTATGGAGCTGAAAACAAAAAGCGTAAAGGAAATTGCTATTGAATGCGGTTTTCCCGACCCGCTGTATTTTTCAAAAGTTTTCAGAAAGAAAATGGGCGTTTCTCCGTCAGAATTTAAATCGGGCAAGTAAAGTTCCTTATAATAAGTCTATAATTTCCCCGCGAACGGTTTTTGCTACATACTTTATGTTTACCACTTTCGTTTTATTGTCGTTTTTTCTTATTTTCTGCATCAGCATATGAGCGGCTTTTTCGCCGATGCTTTTTGCGTTTTGTTCGATTATTATCGTGTTTGGCGGAAAAGAGTGGTTGTGTTCGGGAAAATTGTCGTCGAATAAAACCATTTGAATCTTTCTTTGCGCATTAGTTATTTTTGAGGAAAGGTTTCTTGCGAGAACGGAATTAAGGATTATTATAGCGGAAACGTTCTGCATGGCAAGCAAAATAGCTTCGAGTTCTTCCTCCGTTTTAGATAACGCGTTGTTGTTTGCGTTTTTGAATACGTTGAACGGAAAAGTTTTTATAAGTTTTTTATCCGGAATTATATTGTTGTCCGCAAGGGCGTCTTTATAGCCTATAATCCTGTCTTTTATCGAACTTACCTGCTCGTCGGAATGAATAAATAAAATGTCTTTGTGTCCGTTTTTGATTAAATAGGACGTAGCGTCGTAAGCCATCTGATAATGGTTTGATTTTACGCTCGAAACGTCTATAGAATACATATCTCGGTCGATCGAAACGATGGGGTAGTTTTTAAGAGAAAGGGATATAAGTCCCTTGTTGTATATGTCGCTCCTTACGGGTATAATCAAGATTCCCTTGTAATCGGAGAAGTTAAGGTTGTTTAAAAACTTGTATTCGTTGTCTAAATTGTTGTCGGAATGAAAAATGGTCATAATTACGTCGTTTTTCATAAAATATTCAAACGCACCGTAAGCAATCCTCGAAAAAAACGGGCTTGAAAAGTCAGGCAATACAAAACACACGAAAAACCCCGAATCTGTTTTAAGTTTTTTATAATCCGGATTTATAAAACTTCCTTTTCCCTGAAAGCATATAATATAACCTTCGTCCGCAAGCTCATTTACGGCTTTTTTTACCGTTACCCTCGAAGCCTTGAATTTCATCGCTAACTGATTTTCCGAAGGAAGCTTGAAATCGCGGGTTTCCATATTTTCGCTTATTATAGAAAGCAAATATTTTTTAATTTTCAGATATAATTTTTCGTGTTCGTTCATATTTATGTGTGATTATTATATTTTGCGTAATTTTTTTTTTCGATAGCTTATTTAGGCTTTTTATCAGTAACCTAATATGGATTTTATATTAAGTTTATTTCAAAAGCAATAGATAAGAAGTAAAAGCCTGTCTAACTTGTAAAAAAAATAGTAAAAACGGCATTCCTTGGAATAAATTCTTTTGTTGTGATAAATCGATTGCTGTTGCGCTTAATTGCCGCATAGCGAGTATTGTAAAGTATTGCGGTACAAAAAGAAGTATAAATCTTTAATATTATATTGCGAAGGGAAAAGAGGTAAAACCTTGTTTCCCTCTTTTTTCGATTTACAAGTTAGACAACAAATCAAACGTTCTTTATTGACAAGTCGGGATTTCCCTGTAAAATTGAAATGAGAAGACAAACAGGCAATGTTGTCGCATAAAAACTATAACAGGCGAAGGGAAAGACATGAAAAAAGATATGGTATTCGGTTGGTGGCCTAACGGTTTTAACGGGAATGAAAAAGAATGGATTTCGATTTATTCTTCGGACTATGCCGCTCGAACGGAAGGCAAGGAGTTAAACGAGTTTTATAATATTCAAACGCCCGTTTACGCTACTTCCGTACGCCCGTACGAAGCGAAACTCGGGGAAATTTCAGTTTTTGAAAAACAATCGGTGAATTTCTCTTTCGATTTGACTGTTAACGGCAAGAAATTTAAAAGAGTAAACGTTCTCGATAAACACAGTCCTTCGCGTCTCATAGACTCATGCCCCGTTTGCGTAAGAAAAGATATCTTAAGCCTTGATTTCGATTGTTCTGTTTACGGGTGTCTCGAGTTTTCTTTTTTTAAGAGATATTTTGTAATAAAAACAGATTTAATCAGCGAAAACGATTGTTCCGCAAAGGGTAGATTTACGTTGAAGTGCGATAAAGTATTGCATAAAAAAGCACGTGCGGCGCTTGCCTGCATAGGTGGGAGCCTTTTCGGAATCTATCCGTTGAATGCGGAAGATATTGTTTGCGATGGCGAGAATATATCGATTTCTTCTTCGATTGAATTAGAGGCGAATACATATAAGGGTTTTTCCGTTGCGGTTGTTCCGATAGAAAAAGAAGCCGATTTCAAAGAGAACAAATTTAAGCTGATAGAGGAACTTGTTCTTTCCTGCGAGGAAATTTTCCCCGGAAAAAAGCCGCACGACATTGTTTACGACAAAGACTACGGTTATATAAAAGTAAACGCCAGCGGGACTTTTTCTTACGATTATAGTTTGTTGAAAGAAAAAACTAATCGCGCCAAGCTTGACAGGCTTGTGTTTTCGTTGAAAAACAACGCAAAAGAGTCGGTAGATACGGTTTTGGTTTTCGAGCGTAACTCAGACGACGATTTTAATCCCACGGGTATGTGCCCGGTTATAAGAAGTTGCAAAAGCGGGCGCCCGACCGGCATTCCCATTTACAGAACTAATAACTGGCATTGTTTCGACGAAAATGAAAAAAGCCCGTTTTTCGCAAAAAAAACGGACCTTAGAAGAAAAAATCTCGGCATCTGGTATAAAGCTTTTACCGAAGCGGAGGTCCCTGCCAAGGGAGAATATAAACACGAGTATACGTGCACTTACGCGGAGTGGGGAAACGCTTATGCCGTGTCGCATGCGCAGCTTTGTCTTATCGGGTACGCGGGCAATCAGCTCTGGGATCAATCCGCTCTCGGTTGTTTCGGCGAAACTATTTGCTATGACCCGGACGTGAATCTCGGCAGAAGCATGATTGACGATGTTCGTCCGTTCCTCACCGATTGCGGCGAAAAGTATAACTGGGGTGGCAATATAGGCGGCGGAGAGTTTTTAGAGTATAGAAAAGACGGAAGATTTTTAAGGCTTAAAAACGTAAAGACGATTTACGAAGAGCAAGGTCCGAATATGACGGACGTGATATACACGGGCGAAAGTTGGGATGATGCGATAAAAGCGGAAATCAATATTCGTATGGGAAGAACGGATGACATCCCTCGCATTTACTATAAGCTTAAGTATGAGTTTTTAAAAGACGTAGAAGCCGATACGTTATTCTTATTCCGCATGGGTGCCGCAAATTATGCCAACGGAAAGTTTGAAAAACTTGCGTTCGGAACGGATAACGGGGTGATAGAGAATGGAGACGGACTGTCGTTTGTCGGTAAAAAAATAGCCGTTAATGCGCAAAATACGTGGGTTATGTACTATAAAAACGACAGCGAAAACGAATATGGCTCGGAACAATTTATAATAAGGGAATATAAAGCCGTAATAAACGGAGAGGAAAAAGAATATCCGTGCGTGGAAATAACAGAGACAAATGACAGAGTTCGGCAGCCGAGCGCCGCGATAACTTTCGGCACTAATCGAATAAAAAGGGGGAGTTATGCCGAAATTTTGCTGGAATACGATATTCTGCCCGACCGAGCGGATAAATATTACGGCGAAAGCGAGTACATGCTTTTAAATCGCGATTATATCGGTACCGCGAACGCCGGGGTTATTCAGGCGAAAGAAAACGTCCTGAGTTTAAAGACTTTAAAAGGTGAACAAAAAAACGTATATCCCCCCGAAATCGCAGCGGAATCGAGTAAAAACGGTTCGGAAGCGCTATTTGTTCTTTCAGGCGGAGCAGGCTATACTCCGATTGTTATCGACGGAGCGGACAGCAGTGACGGGTACGCTTTATTCGAGGTGAAAGGGAATGACGAGATAATGGTGGATCAATCAAAGTACGGCAACGATTTCTGGCAGTGCTCGAAAAAGCAAAACGGTCGTTACAGATTTGTTTATAACGTGAAAAACGGAGGGAACAGGATTTGGAGATTCGGGAGAATGAGTAAAAATGAAGAATAAGTCTCTTTGCATGAAAAATAAAGCTCTTTGCGTTCAGAAGAAGAAAGGGCAACTATTCAAAAAGACGGACAGACAACTTTTTTTGTTGTGTTTCCCCGCAATCATAAAAGTTTTTGTCTTTTCGTTCGTTCCGATGTTATGGTTTTTGATAGCGTTTGAAAACTTCATTCCGAGGAGGGGTATTTTCGGAAGCCCCTGGACGGGGTTCGAAAACCTGAGAATCTTATGGCAGTCGGAACTCCCGAAACTGCTCGGTAACGCCATCATACTTCAACTCGGGAATATGATATTCCCGCTTATAGTTTCTTTGCTTCTCGGGCTGCTTCTTTTTGAAATAACAAGCAAGGTTAAACAGAAAATTTTTCAGACGATAATGTTTTTCCCGTATTTTATTTCGTGGTCGCTTGTGGGGGCTATCGTGTCGTCGGTTATAGGCGATAAAGGGTTGCTTACGGGAATTATAGAGAAAATGACGGGTGAGCGAGTTGCCTTTTACGAAATGCCTCAATACTGGCGGTTTATTCTCGTTTTTATGAACGTGTGGAAAAGCGCCGGCGTATCGGCGGTGCTCTATTATGCGATTTTAATAGGTTCGGATAAAAGCGTTTATGAAGCTGCGGATCTGGACGGTGCAAACAGATGGAAAAAGATTTTATACATAAGCTTGCCGCAATTAAAATTGATGATTATGCTTGGCATAATAATGGGCTCGGCAAACCTTATCCGCACGGATTTTTCCTGGATCTATTATGTTTCGAATAACAGAAGCGAATTGTACGAGGTCACCGAGACCATAGAAGTATTTATGTTCAACGCTCTCAGGAAAGACAACAATTACTGCATAGGAACAGCCGTCGGATTATTTCAATCGGTTATCGGTCTTGTTCTTACGGTGGGCGCGAATTTCATAAGCAAAAAAATATCGCCCGAATCGACATTGTTTTAGAGGCATATATGAAAAAAAGAACTGCATTAACAGAAAAAATGACGGTCGGCGAAGGTATTTTGATATATACTCCCGTTATATTATTCGTGATTATGTGTTTGGTTCCGTTTGTCGTGTTGATTTCGTCGTCGTTTACGGATAGCGACTATTTGAAATATAACGGAGCCACGCTTATCCCGCACGGGTTTACCCTCGCCGCATATAAAACGGTATTTTTGAGACCTTCCGAGATACTGACGGCGTACGGGGTTTCGATTTTTGTAACGGTTGTAGGTACTGTGCTGAATGTTTTACTTTCCGTAATGGTGGCGTACCCGATTTCGCGGTTAAACTTTCGTTTTAATAAGGCGGTATCGCTGTACTTTTACATATCTATGATATTCAACGCGGGGCTTATTCCCACGTACATAGTACTCCAAAAATTAAATTTAATTGATACGATATGGGTAATGATATTCCCGCCGCTCGTAATAGTGGGTTACATATTTACTCTTAAAGTCTTTTTTGTGGCGGTTCCGGACGGAATTGTGGAGTCTGCCCGCATTGACGGAGCAAGCGAAGGCAGAATACTCTTTCAGATTGCCGTTCCGCTTGTAAAACCGGGTATAGCAACCATTGCTTTCTATACGGTGTTGTTTTACTGGAATGACCCCAATATGGCGCTTTACTATACGATGAAAACGGAACTTACCCCCATAGCTTTGTATATGACGCGTATTTCTAATTATATCGAGGCGATAAAATGGGCAAAGCAACAGGGCACGTTCGTCGTGGATTTTGAAGTTCCGGAAGATTCTATAATTTATGCGACAGCTATCGTAACGAGCGGACCTATGCTGTTTGTTTTCTCGTTGTTCCAGAAGTATTTCGTTCAAGGTCTTACTTCGGGCGGAGTTAAAGGCTGATTAAAGGTAAAGGAAGCGTTGTTTATCGGCTTGGTTTTTGCATGGCAAACGACCGAAATTTTGCCGAACGCACATAAGGGAGTTTAACACTGCAAAAACCGATTTATTGCCGCAAAAATAATTAGTAATGAAGAATGAAATCCATATTAAAAAATAAATTGTATAAAAACAAGGAGGAGAAATAATGAAAAAACTAATCAGTCTATTGTTTGCGGTTGTGCTTGTTTTCACTTTTGCAAGTTGCAACACGGGTGAACTCGAGGAGGATTTCACGGATAACGGAGAACAGTATGAAATAGTGTTCTATACTCCGATGGGTGGAACTTTTACGGGTTTTGAAAAAGTTCAGAACGCGATAAATCAATATTTACCGACGGTTCTGCCGGCAACCACTCTCAAAATGATGCCGATTGCCTGGTTTGAATACACCGGTAAATTAAGCCCGATTATCGGGGCGAGTTCTTCGTTTGACATATGTTTTACTTCCCCCGATATAAACAATTACCTTTCTAATGTCGGCAGAGAGGCATTTTATCCCGTCGATAAGCTTATGGATAAATTCGCGCCGCAAACGAAAGCAATGTTTAATGCGGATTTGTGGGAATGCGCAAAAGTTAAGGGAAAGACCTATGCCGTTCTCAATAACCAGATTTTACCGCGAACCGCTTCCGCATGTATTTCGGATACGAATAAGTTTAACGCTTTCTTAGCCGAAAAATTCGGTGCAAATGTGGATAAAGAAAACGTTTATACGAGGATTTCTTCATCGCTCGGAAACGGATACGATTATTATTCCCTTATAGAGGATTATGCAAATTACCTTTCTAAAAACAACCTTGGTAAAGGTGTAAACGGAAAGGGGATTGTTTCGGGTATAAATCCGGCTTCGACAATGCAGACATGGTACGGTTTTGACGATTTAGGTACAGGCGCGGCTACTCCCGGCGTGGTGAGAGTAAAAGATAACTCCGCTACCGTAATAGATCAATATGAAAGCGCGGAATTCGATTATATGATCAACAAAATAATCGAATGGCGTCAGTCCGGGTTGATACCCGCCGATATAGCAAACAGGGGAAACAATTCCCTTGACCTTGACGTTACGAATTCGTCTACGTGGAAACCGGGAGATATGCGTCTGATGGATAAAGCAAAAAACATATACGCAGAGCCCGTTCGTTTGGGCGATCCCGTGTATTACAACGCATTCGTTACGGGAACCATGTTGGCGATATCTTCCACTTCCAAAAATCCCGCACGCGCCATGAAGTTTATAGAACTTCTTCATACCGACGAAAAACTTCATAACCTTCTCGTATTCGGAATAGAGGGAGAGGATTACGAAAAATCCGACGTGCCCGGTAAAGTAAAGGTAAACCCGACGTCGAACTACGTGAATTCCGAAATGGGTTGGGCTTACGGCAATCAGTTCTTATCGATGATAAAGGATACCCAAAACGAGAACGTCTGGTCGGAAACCCAGATAGTAAACGATACGGCTTACATATCCGGCGTTATAGGTTTTTCGTTCGACCCTACGCCCGTACAGGCGGAAATTGCGGCTTGCAATGCTGTTTATAACAGATATTTCGATTCTTCGCAGATGAGCGGTCTTTGCCGTGCGGATACAAAACAAGGGGACAAAGAAGCAAATCTTGCTCAGCTTGCGGAATTTAAATCCAGAATGAAAAACGCGGGAAGCCAAAAGATTATAGAAGAAAAACAGCGTCAGCTTAACGAATGGTTAAAAAATAAAAAGTGAAATACATTTTTCAAATAATAACTTAAAAGGAGAAAAAATGATGAAAAGAAAATTACTTGTATTACTTCTTGCATTGACATTTTTAACCGGTGTCGCATTTGCCGGTACGTCTTTTGCGGAAAACGGAGCTGACGAAAGCGCTGCTGCGCAAAACGTGCTTTTGGAAGGCGGGTTTGAAAACGCTTCGGCAATTCATTCGAACCAGTATCCTGCAGAAGGTCACTGGAGCGTTGAGATGAATACGGCAACCGTTTCTTTGAGTGAAGATGTGAAGTATGAAGGCAATACTTCTTTGAAAGTGGAACAGCAGGATGGCGTTATATTGCAAAGAATATATTTTCCGAACGGGATAACGACGATTCCCTCCGACGCTACGCTTAAAACGGGAACGAAGTACACGATGAAAATGTATGCGAAGTCCGAAACGGCTTGCACCATGTATATGGTTTTACGCCATCAAATCAACTATAATGGCGGAAGCGCATGGGATTTATGGAATAACACCACGTTCGGCGTCGATTTAAGCGCAGGCGGCGATTGGACGGAAATAACTTCAACTTTTATTTACACGTTGGAAGAAAACGTTTTCCGCCTCTGGTGGAATAAAGAACAAACCGAAGAACCAAGCACGGTATATGAAAACGTTACGGGATTATACGGTTTCAGCTTCGGTTTCACCGCTAACGTGCCTACAATTTATTATGTAGATAATTGCTCGGTTACTTATTTGCCCGAAGGCGGAAGTGCCGAAGAGCCTGAACCCGAAGAAGATGAAAGCGTTTATATCGTAAACGAAAAATTCGAGGGGGATAATCCTATATCCGCGGAGAGTGAATCGAAAGAAGGGAACTTCTATTCGCTCAGCGAAAACATTCCTCTTGCGATAGAAGAGGGCGCAGGCTTGAACGACAGTAAAGCCATAACGGTTATTTACGGCGGTAAGGAAGTAACTGGTGATTTTTCCACTGCGGTCATGAACGGTTTCCGTTACGTTGCGTATGACTCCAAAACTACAAAGGGGAACATTACCGTAGGCAATGCTTATAAGTTTATGTATAGCTGGAAGAGTTTTACTTCGGGGAAAGACGCTTCCGTGGGGCTTGACGCGATAATTCATCTTGACGGAGTGCAGGCAAGATCCATAAC
>CAKQLR010000053.1 GCA_934254725.1 uncultured Clostridia bacterium
ATATACTGCGATTATACCACCATCTGCTTATATTGTCAATATTCTTTGAAAACAAACTTTTTATTAAAAAAATTTCCGTAAATCTGTTAAAAATGTTTGCGTTATAAAAAAATTTATGATATCATAGTTAGGTAATTCGGCCTCATGGTCAAGCGGTTAAGACGTCGCCCTCTCACGGCGAAATCAGGAGTTCGATTCTCCTTGGGGCTACCATTTATCGAAAACACGGTTTTTAGCCGTGTTTTTTCTTTACTTTTTTTACCTCCGGACAAAAATTAAGACCGAGCTTTTCTGCCCGGTCCTGTTTTTTAGTTACCTTTCCTCTCGGAAATAAGCTAGCCCTAAACTTGCAGGGCCTTGATTCTCTTTACTGTTGCGAATACTCGTAACAATAAGGACTATTATCGTAACCACATACGGAAGCATCTTCATCAATTTCATAAGCGTAAACTGTATATTGATATAGAATGAAATAATATACAAACCGCCGAAAACAACAGAGCCGAATATGCTTAAATACGGTTTCCATAACGTAAAAATAACAAGCGCAATGGAAAGCCACCCTAAAGCTTCTATCGTGGAAGAATTCTCCCAACTTCCTTTAACAAAGTCCATAACGTAAAACAAACCGCCGAGACCTGCAATACCGCTACCTATAAGTATAGCGGTATACTTATATGAATTAACATTAATTCCCACGGCATCTGCAGCATAGGGATTTTCGCCGACCGAACGCAAATGCAAACCGACTTTAGTTCTTCTCAGAACGAAACCAACCACAAGAGCTATCACTATTGCAAGATACACGAGTATACCGTGAGACAAGAAGATTTCACCAAACGCTCCTAAATTTTCGGAGACAGGTAAAGAACGAGAGATAATCCTGCTGGCATAAGATAAGCACGAATCATCTACATACCTTCCTATAAAGAACTGCGCAAAACCTGAGCCAAACGTCGTTATTGCGAGACCCGTAACGTTTTGATTCGATTTCATAGAAACTGTAAGAAACGCATAGATCAATCCGCAGGCAGCGGCAAAAACAAACGCAAACAAAACAGCGATGAGCACCAACAGTAACCAAGAAGCCTCAGCCCTGTCGGCAAGAGAATTTATATATATCGAAACACCGTAACATCCGCCGGCACAGCCCACGCACATTATGCCCGGAACACCTAAGTTAAGATGTCCGGATTTTTCCATAATTATTTCACCGATGCATCCATACAAAAAAATCATACCAAAAGCTATTGCGCTTGTAATAAACGTAACAAACATTTTTATTTGCCCTCCTTTTTAGCAGATTTCTTTCCTCTGAATATCATCTTGTACGAAATAAAGAATTCGCACGCAATTATTAAGAAGTAAATTATTCCGGTAACGATAGAAGAAAGTGAATCGTCCGTAAATCCTAAGACCATTCTCACATCTTGCATACCTTTAGATAAAAACGTAACGAAATACGAGGTCAAAATGATTACGAGAGGATTAAACTTACCGAGCCACGCAGTCATAATTGCGGTAAAGCCCATATTCGCATTCATCCCTGAAGAAACGGTATAGTTTATCGCACCCGAAAGCAACAAACCGATAATGCCGCAAATCGCACCTGACAAAATAAGCGTTCTGATAACGACTTTCTTTACATTTATACCTATATATTTTGCGGTGTTTTCACTTTCGCCGACAACAGTCACTTCATATCCGTGTTTTGAGAATTTGAAATAGATCGTAACCGCTACAACGAGAACGGCAACCACAATAATAGCAAGTAAATAGTTGTTCCCTATAACGGGTAAATGACCTCTGTCCAACGGGTTAAGAGCGCCGCTCTTCGGTCTCCATAAAACTATAAAAAACTCTACCAGTCCGGAAGCGACATAGTTCATCATCAACGTGAAAAGAGTTTCGTTAGTCTTAAAACAAGCCTTGAATATGGCAGGAATAACAGCCCAGAGCGCACCGGCAACTATTGCGGAAACAATCATCAATATATTTACAATCCAGTTGGGCATCTTATCCCCGAGATAATACATACAGATGGTAGTCGCAAGACAACCAACAAGTATCTGTCCGTTTCCGCCTAAATTCCAGAATTTCATTTTAAACGCAGGAACTAAAGCCAGAGACACACCGAGCAATAAAGCCCCGTCGCGAAGGAAAACCCAAATCGCCACCGATGATCCGAAACAACCGTCAAGCATTGACAACGGAACTAATAAAGGACTCTTGCCGCTGACAAGACTACACAACAAAGAAGCAATTACCAAGCCCAATATAATTGAAACAATTCTTATAAGCCAAGCTTTCCATAAAGGCATATCGCTTCTTTTTATAACATGAAAAAGAGGTTCTCTTACTGTAGTATGTTTACTCATTAAGCCCTGTCCTCCTGTTTTGTTATTTTTTGATGCTGGTCGACAGTAAGAACCTTACCCGATACACACGATTGTTTGGCATCAACCAATTTCTTATCGTATTCCCTGTTTCGTTTTTCCGTCAATTCCGAAAAAGCATACTTATTCTCTCCGTTTAAAGGACGAGCTACGATATTCACTCTGTTTTCAAGAAATTCTTTATCCGCGAAACATGATTGATTTGCCCTCTCCGCAGCCTCACCAGAAACGGCAACGGTTTTTGTCATATAAGCACCTACTTCTTCCTTAGTCGTAGTTCTTCCGTAAACAACTCCCGTTATCATACCAGAAGAAATAACGATAATTCTGTCGCAAAGAGCTACCAACACGTCAAGATCTTCGCCGACGAATAAAACAGACACACCGTTTTGCTTTTGCTTTGTAAGCAAATTATAAATTGTGTAGGAAGAATTGATATCAAGTCCCCTTACTGGGTATGCCGCCATAAGAACCTTGGGTGCCGCAGCTATTTCTCTGCCTACCAGAACTTTTTGAACGTTACCACCGGATAGTCTTCTTACCGGGGTGTGCGAGCTTGGCGTGACAACTTGTAAACTTTCAATTATATTGTCTGCAAGCGCACTCGGACTTTTTCTGTCGAGGAATGCAGAATTGCCTTTTCTATAGCTTCTGAGCATCATATTGTCTACGATGTCCATATTCCCTACAAGCCCCATACCAAGTCTATCCTCGGGAACAAACGAAAGCCTTACGCCGAGTTCTCTTATCTCTTCCGGCGATTTATTCCTTAAATTAACTGTCTCGCACGTTTTGGGGTTATTGTATGAAATAACGCCTTTATCAATCGTTTGCAAACCCGCCACAGCTTCCAGAAGTTCTCTCTGTCCGCTACCGGCTATACCCGCAATTCCGAGTATTTCACCCGAAAAAGCAGTGAACGAAACATCGTTTACAACGTTTACGCCTTCTCTGTTCTTGCAGGACAAATGCTCGATTTTTAGTCTTGGTTCAGGATTTACCGGCATGGGTCTGTAAATCTGCAACTCAACCTTGGCACCGACCATCATTTCGGTTAAAATCTGTTCGTTTACGTCCTTAGTATAAACTGTTCCCAAACCGTCTTTTGTTTTTATATGTTCGCCTTTTCTCAAAACGGCAACTCTGTCGGATATCTCCATAACTTCGTTGAGTTTATGAGTAATTATTATTATCGACTTTCCGTCTTCCTTCATCTTGCGCAAAACAGCGAATAATTTTTGTGTCTCCTGAGGAGTTAAAACGGCTGTCGGTTCATCCAAAATCAAAATTTCGGCACCGCGGTATAGTACTTTTATAATTTCAACCGTCTGTTTTTCCGAAACGGACATATCGTAAATTTTCTTTTTGGGATCTAATACGAAACCATACTTGTCCGCCAATTCTTTCACAAGTTTGTTTACTTTCTTTAAATTATACCGTTCGCCTTTCGTGCCGAGGAATATATTCTGAGCAGCGGTAAAAACATCAACCAACTTAAAATGTTGATGAATCATTCCTATTTTATATTTGAAAGCGTCCTGCGGGGATTTGATAACGGCTTTTTCTCCGTTTACGAAAATTTCGCCTTCATCGGGAAAATAAATACCCGCAATTATATTCATGAGGGTTGTTTTACCGCTTCCGTTTTCGCCGAGAATAGAAAGGATTTCTCCTTTATACAAAGTTAAATCCACGTCTTTATTTGCGGCGACCTTGCCGAAATATTTGGAAACGTGTTTTAGTTCGAGCGCGATCTGATTTTCCATCGCGTACCTCCGTAGTATTTTTAAAAACAGAGATAAGCGGAGAACTTTTTCTCCGCTTATCGTAATGCAATTTGAAGTTACACTATCTATTAGGCAATAATATCGATACCGTCTATATCCAAATCGAAATAAGGAGCGGAACGTTTGCCTTCGCCAGACTCATCAAAGAAAGTCACAGTTCCGTCCGTTTTGATTGCTTCGGTGTCACCCTTATAAGCTTCGTCATAGTTAACATCTGCCATATAAGAAGTAACAGCTGCACCGTCTACAGTAAACTTGGAGCAATCAAATACCTTCAACGTACCATTAACGAGCTGAGCTTTTACTTCGTTAATTTTTTCCTGAGTTCCAACAGCAGCTGCAGTGCCGAATTCGGTAAGTTCAACGGAGCCGGTGCCTATGGAACCAAAATAATCTTCGGGGATTACAGTACCGTCATTAAGAACAGCAGATTTAATCATCAATTCGAAGTAAGGCTGCCAATTAATTTTGGACGAAACGATAAAGGTATTACCGCACTTCGAAGCAGTGCTTCCGTTATAGGATACATTGGGAACGCCCGCAGTTTCGCAAGCAGTAGGAGCACCCCAGGAGTCTGCGTGCTGGCTAACGATAGCAGCGCCTAAATTAATTAAAGCTTCCGCTGCGCTCTTTTCGCCTGCTTCGTCATACCATTCGCCGGTAAACTTAACTTTCATAACGACATTGGAAACTACGGATTTAACTCCGAGATACCAAGCTGTATAACCGGATTTAACTTCGGCATAGGGCTTTGCACCTACGTAACCGAGAATATAATTTTCACCTTCTTTCTTAGCCGTAGCGGGAAGCGTACTGTTATCAATCATTTCCTGAAGTTTAAGACCAGCGGCAACGCCTGCAAGGTAACGCCCTTCATAGATGGAAGCAAAAGCGTTGTGGAAATTGGAAAGATTTTCGGTGTGAGCCATAACGCCGGTAGCGTGGCAGAACTGAACATCGGTAAATTCTTTAGCGGCTCTTAACATATAAGCTTCATGCGAGAAAGAATCGGCAAAAATAGCTTTGCATCCTTTGGAAGCAAGTTTAACAGCCTGATTGTAGCAATCTTCCTCTTCGGGTACACCGGTAATAATGGTATAATCGGTCACACCGAGCTTATTGCAAGCAGCTTTGAAAGCATCGATAAAATTTTTGTCGTAAGTGGAATTTTCATCGTGAAGTGCAAGCAAGCCTACGGAATATGTCTCTCCGCCGCAAGCGGTGAACATGGAGCAAACGCCTAAGGACATTGCTAATGCGAGAAATAAGGATAACAGTTTCTTCATAATAAACCTCCGTTTTGCCTTTTTGGCAAATATTTTATAAAAAGTTTATTTCTGCGGAATTAACCGTAAAAACCTATAAAATATTAAGAAAATAAAAAACCGTACGCGCAGTAAGTATGCGCATACGGAGATTATAAATGTACAACGATAATCACCGCTTTATTTGAAGCGGTAGAGTGCTGAATTTTTCCCATTTGTAAAAACATAACGGTATTCATGTGTAAGCCCTCTTTCGAAAATCTGTCTATATCATAAACCAATCTTTCGATAAAGTCAAATGTTTTTTCGATAAATTGCGGCATTTTTTTGAAAAAATTTTTTGAAATAAAAACCAAATATCCTCGGCACTTCTTTTTTCTTGACATTATATATATAATCTGCTACAATTTTCCAAAAAGAAAAAGGAGATAATCATGCTTGTAAAAGATTTACCCTACAAAAGATACGAAATAGAAACGTTTAAAAACGCATTCGAAGCATTCGAGAAATCCGCGAATGAGGCAAAAACAGCAAAAGAGTTTCTCGCCGCCCGCGAAGTTTTTCTTACCGAAGCTAAACATTACCAGACGATGAGCGCGCTCGCAAATTGCCGCTTTACGCTAAATACTGCCGACGAATTTTATCAAGCCGAAATGGACTACTACGATCAGAACGGACCGCTTTTCCAGGAAGTTTTCGTTAAATACGGCGACGTTATGCTAAACACCCCTTTCAGAAGCGAGCTTGAAAAACAACTTAACCCCATACTTTTCAAAAACTACGAAACTTCCAAAAAAGCATATAACCCCGTTGCAGAAAAAGAATGCCAACAGGAAAACGCTCTTTGCACGGAATACTCTCGCTTTATGTCCGCTATGCCCGTAGAATGGAACGGCGAGAAGAAGCCACTTGCTTTCGTAAGAGGCTTTTTATCCGATAAAGACAGAGGCGTAAGAAAACAAGCCGCGTTTGCTATAGGCAAGGCGTTGGAAGCAAACAAAGAAACTCTTGATTCCATCTACGACAGACTTGTAAAAATCCGTACGGAAATTGCAAGGAAGCTCGGATACAAAAACTTCACAGAGCTCGGTTATTACAGAATGAATCGTATTTCCTACAACAGAGCCGACGTAGAGAAATTCAGGGCGAACGTTCTCTCCGGGCTTGTTCCCGTTGTCGGCGAGTTAAAGAAAAAACTTGCGAAAAAGCTTGAAATAAGCGACTTCTCTTTCTACGACGACGGAATTTACTCCGAACACGGAAACCCGAAACCAAACGGCGACGTAAAACAAATTTTTAAAGCTGCGCAGGAAATGTACGACGACATGTCCCCCGAACTCGGAGAATTTATGAAAAGGATGCAGCAAGCCGAAGCGTTCGACGTCGAATCCCGCGACAACAAATGGGGCGGCGGTTATTGCACCGGCTTCGCCGATTACAAACAGCCTTTCATTCTCGCAAATTTCAACGGCAGTTCCGACGATATAGACGTAATAACTCACGAATTCGGGCACGCGTTCGCGGCTGATTGCTCATATAAATTCGGAGACTTCGAGCTTGACGTGGGCGGAATGGAAACCGCGGAATGCCACAGCATGAGCATGGAATTCTTTGCCGAAAAATATATGAATAAATTTTTTGACAATCCCGCGGAATATTGCAAATCTCATCTTCTCTCTTCCCTCTCGTTTATTCCGTACGGCGTTATCGTTGACGAATTCCAGCACATCGTATACGATAACCCCGACATGACACCGGAAGAACGCGACGACGCATATCTTCAGCTTGAAAAGAAATACAGACCATATCTGACATTCGACGGAATTCCTTATCTCGAAAAAGGCACACGTTGGCAATATCAGATGCACATATATGAATCACCTTTCTATTACATCGATTACTGCCTTGCTCAGACGGTAGCACTCGGGTTCTTTATCAAAATGGCCGAAAATTACGACGAAGCGTTAAGCAAATATCTCGCCTTTGTAAAATGCGGAGGAACAAAATTATTCCCCGACCTCGTAAAGGATGCGGGAATAGCCGACCCGTTCGGTGACGGAACATTGAAAACGCTTGCCGAAAAACTTATGAAAATAGCCGAAAAATACGAATAATTTAAACTTAGATAACTTAAAAGCTCGGACAACATAAACGGTTGCCCGAGCTTTAGTTTTTTAATCGACGAAAAAATCTATTCCCTAATTACATTTTTTCGTAAAACTCTACATTGGTAACAAAAACCGTAGCGCCGCCAACCGGGACCTCTGCGGGGACGGTTGCAAACATAGGATAATCCGCAACGACGCTGCCCGCCGCAGCTTCCATTCTGCGAGCAGAATTAGCCCTTATTATTTCCACGGCTTCCTCTACCCTATCGTCCTTGGTACCCATTAAAATAGTAATGTTGCCCGTGCTTAAAAAACCACCGGATGAGGCTACTTTGGTAAAAATATATCCCTTTTCTTTAAGTGCGTCGCAAACTGCGCCGGAATCTTTTCTGTTTACTATAGCGGTAATCATTTTCATAGCTTCATCCTCACTTCTTTTTTATACTATTATATAGTAAAATATAAATTAAGTCAACACCTTGCCGAAAATTTTTTCAACAAATTATCACATTTTTTTTGCACAGTCGATTGAAAACTGTTCCGTTATGCGACAATTATTCTTAAATTGGTAATTTTCTGCCGTTTTAAATAATTGCATACATTTAAAAAAATTTTTAAAATAAAATCAAAAAAATAAAGGATATTATTTATGGATATTTTTGAAAAAGCATTTGCTGAAAACAAATACGACGTTATACAAAGACAAGGCATCTATCCATATTTTCACAAGCTACTCACAGGACAGGATACCGAAGTCGTTATGGACGGAATTGATACCGTTATGATTGGCTCAAACAATTATCTCGGTCTTACCTCTCACCCGGAGGTTATCGACGCCGGCATAAAAGCCCTTGAAAAATACGGTTCGGGATGCTCCGGTTCCAGATTTCTAAACGGCACGCTTGATATTCATGTAGAGCTTGAAGAGAAGCTTGCCTCCTTTTTGAAAAAAGAAGCGGTGACGACGTTCAGCACGGGTTTTCAAAGCAACCTCGGAATAATCAGCGCGATAGCGGGACCGCACGACTATATTCTATGCGATAAAGAAAACCATGCGAGTATATACGACGGATGCAGGCTTTCATTTGCTAAGACATGGAAATTTAACCACTCAGACATGAACGACCTTGAAGAAAAACTTAAAAGTGTCCCCTCCGGACACGGCAAACTTATAGTAACCGACGGCGTATTCAGTATGAGCGGCGAGATATGCAAACTTCCCGACATTGTAACTCTTGCAAAAAGATACGGTGCAAGAATTATGGTGGACGACGCCCACGGTTTAGGCGTTTTAGGAAGCCACGGCAGAGGGACTGCGGAATACTTCGGACTTGAAAACGAAGTCGATATTTACATGGGCACATTCTCTAAATCACTCGCAAGTATAGGCGGCTATATGGCTGCGCCGAAAAAGGTCATAGAGTATGTAAAACATACCTCTCGCCCATACATTTTTAGCGCAAGCCTCACACCCGCTTCCGTAGCATGCGCTCTTCAGGCTTTAAAGATACTTGAACGCGAGCCACAAAGAGTTAAAGCACTTTCCGACATTGCAGACTATATGAGATCTTTACTGAAGAAATACAATATAGATATTATTGAAAGCAAAACGCCGATTATACCCGTTTACACATATGACGACGAACGCACTTTTATAGCATGTAAAATGCTTCTGGAACGCGGCGTATACGTAAACCCCGTAATTTCGCCCGCCACGCCCGTAGGGAAAGCCCTTTTAAGAACGAGCTATACAGCAACACACACAAAAGAACAACTTGAAAAAGCAGCAAAAGAAATTAAAAATGTTCTGACTGTTTTGGAATAGAATAACCATTGCCGGGGAATATAAAATTCTTCGGCAATTTTTCTTTATCGATTATTTTTATTTGAAAAAAAGTTAAAAATATTGTAAACTGAATAAATAAACTGACAACATTGAGGCTTAAAATGTACGTATCGACAAGAAACTCTGATAAAACATATTCGACCGCCGAAGTTATTTGCGGAATAAATCCCGCAGACAAAGGACTTATTGTGCCGAATACTCTTCCGAATATAAGCAATTCCGAACTTGAAATGATACAAGACTCCGACTTTATCGAAACGGCGGCGTTTACGCTGAACAAATTCTTCCCAGATATTAAAACAGAAGATTGTCTGTCGATATGCAAAAACGCTTTCGAGGATAAAACACAGGACGACTTTTGCAGTATATTTAACGAAGCCGTTCCTTCTGTTGTTTATCTTTCGGAAGATGAAGCCATGTTAGAGTTAAACAAGGGTCAGACTTCATGCTGCGTAGATTATACCGTAAAGCTATTAGTAGCCTATATCAAGCAAAATAAGGCTTTTTTTGAACGTAAACAGATCGAAATAGTAACAACTGAAAATAATTTTTTCTGCTCTATTGAAGAAGAAATATCAAGTTTTGAAAACATTAAAGCCGTTTACTTAAAAAACGACAAGAAGCTCGGATATTACGAAAAAGCAAAGCTAAAATACGCCGAAAAAAAAGGCGGAACAATCGAAACCGAATATAAGTACATATACGAATATACGCAGACAAAAAGCAATTCGGATAATATAATAATTTACCTCGGTTCGGATAGCTTTTTTAATATTGTCGTGAATTTTGCAATTCTTTTATCCGCCTATGCCGACATGCTGATAGGAGGTTCTACCGACAGCGAAGGAAAAATAAACTTATCGTTTTCGGTAGACTCGTACGGACTTCTGCCTGCGGCGATATATTTTAAAAATTGCACACGTGCGGTAAATAAAGTTATTTTAAGCGAAGAAGACGGCGGTTCAACAGTTAAATTTATTAAAAACGGAACAGTCGAAAGTAATTACGACTACAAGTCTATAGGATTTGAAAGAATTTACTTTGAACTTACCGGGAGAAATTACGACAAAACCGCAGATGTTTTTTCAAAAATAGAAAAAGACGAAAATTATACCGAAAACGGCATTAAGTTTTTGACGAAGGATTTCTATATCGCGGAGAGCGAAAAAGACGATATTTTAGACTCCGTTGCAGATTTTTTTGAAGATTTCGGATACGTTTGCGATTATTTGACGGGAAAAGGCATAGCTGCTGCCGACGAGTATTTTGACGTTACTTCCGATGAAACGCCTATACTTTACTGCTCTCTCGACACACCTCTGTTTTCACCCGAAGAAGTTTACCTTGCAATAGCTGAAATTGCGGCAAAAAGCCCGTTTATCGCGCAAAAACAGCTAATTACGGAAACAGGCGAAGAAATGACCGACTACATCAAAAATGTTTCCGACGAGGCAAAAAACATCGAAGCGGAATAAGATTTTCTGTTTCTTTTTTTCTAAAGCTATTTTAATGTATTCAACTGAAAATTTATAACAAAAAAGCGAGGATATTCTCGCTTTGAAGTTCTATAAAAACGGATATCTTATATAAGAAAATTCGTTTTCGTCTTCCCACTTTTTTAAAAATGAATTATATTCGTTTCCGCAAAAATCGTTTGACGGCAATAATCCTTGCTTCATTGTTACGCTAACAAAGGGAACGTTTTCTTTTATTGCGACCTTTAACTTATCAGTCCCGGAAGTAACGTAATAAAAATGCCCGCGTTTCTCGGCAATCACGTTTCCATCTTTTTCCGAACCGACAATCGGATATAACCGTTTAGGTGAGATATACGCCCTTTTTTCGTGTTTACCGCCTAAATAATCTTCGTATACGGAAGCAATCAATTCCGCAATGTTTTCAGGCGAAGCCGTAGTGGAATCCGCTACTAAATCATAATTAAAAATGTTGTTTAAATCAAGCCCGTAAATAGAAGAATATCTCTTCAGCTCACTCCTTCTCCTATCCGAAAGCTTTTCCATTGCTTCTTTTAAGCTCGAATATCTTTCGTCCTCACGGCAAGCGGCAAGTACTCGCTCTGCGGCAACCTGAAGGTCTGTCGTAACGTAAACGCTCATTGCCGACGGAACGAAATTCCAGGCAAGGCGGGAATCAAACAAAAGACTTTTGTCGTTTACGGCGTCGTAGCTTTTAATCATATCGTCGAAGCGATTATCTATCTCAGGGTGCTGCTCCATATAATGGCTGAATTCACATGTGGTCATGCCCATATCCTTAGCCATGGAACGCTGGATTGTCCCGACAGAAATAACCTCTGCAGAGTACATTTCCTTTAAGATTTTACACAAAGTGCTTTTCCCGCTACCCAAATCGCCGGTAAGCGAAATTTTACATTTTTTCTTTTTTTCCATTCTTCTGTACCTATTGCTATGTATTATATCAAATAAAAGAAAATATGTCAATAACTACTTGTAAACTAATTGAATTTTAGTGTATAAAAATCGCCGGTCTGGCAATAATTACTTACGAAAAGGAGGTTAAAACCATGCAGAAATTAAACCCGGGCGATACCGCGCCTCAGACAGGTTGCTACAATGTTGTAGACAAAAACGGAAAAGTGCTCGACACGATTACCGTTAAAAAGGGCAACAGAATGCCCCCTACTCAAAGCAGCGATTACTACTACGAATTTGCTAATTGCTAAAGAGTAATTTTTCCCTTATTATTTTTAAGAGCTGTCCGATTTTTCGGGCAGCTCTTAATATACTCAAAAAATTTACAACAAGCATTCAATAAAGGATTTGTCTTTGTTATTCAATCACATACTTTACATTTCCTATTGAAACGACATCGACCTTCATACGCCCGTTTATTTTTTCGATTTTTACTTTCACTCCTTTGCCGTTGCGAATATAACTCCCGATGACAAAGTCCACTTTTTCGAAGGTTTTCGGGGATATTTTAAACGGTACATCTTCTCTGAAATAGTCAACGTCGATGCCTGAAATATATCTATAAAACCACGCCGAAATATCTCCCAAAAAATGATGGTTTAACGAAAGGGTTCTTCTTCCGTCCTTACGGAAAGTTCCACCTAAAGTTACTTCGTTAAAAGCTTCCCATAAAGAAGTCGCGCCGTTATCGAGCCAATATTTGTAACTCGGAAAGCCGTCCTGCGTTATAAGTTTTAACGCTAATTCGTGATAACCGTTATCCGCAAGAACTCTGAATAAAACCCTTGCACCGAGTACACCGACACAAAACCTGTTTTCTTTTTCTTGTATCATTTTTATAAGCTGTAATACCGCTTGAGTTTTTTCTTCTTCGGAAAAGATGTTTACGCTCAAAGCCATTGCCTGCGCGGTCTGCGTATGGCAACTTACTTCGTTGCTTTCCGTAAGGTATTTTTTGCGAAAATTCCTCCTTGCATTATAATTAATCTGTTCCGCTAACAGATATTCGTTTGTCATATTGAGCTTTTTAAAAAT
>CAKQLR010000054.1 GCA_934254725.1 uncultured Clostridia bacterium
CTATGCAGTTGTCAATCTACTCTCTTCTATCTCGCTTCGGCGAGATTTTGCTGTCACAACTGACAGCTTACTTATCTTATCATTTCGCAAAAAGAAAGTCAACTGTTTTTCGCGAATTTTTTTAAATTTTTTAATTTTTTTTCGAGATGGTTTCGTTAAACGCCGAAATGAGGTTTTCTAACGCTTTTTTTGCGTTTATTTCGTCTTTTGCCATAGCGAAGTAGTAAATTTTGAGTTTCGGCTCGGTTCCGCTCGGGCGGACGCATATAAACATGCCGTTTTCAAGCTCGTAATATACGGCGTTGGTTTTCTCGGAGTCGACGGGCACGACCTTCTCGTCGCAGGTAATCGCGGTGGCGGTGGAATAATCCCTTACCTCCCTCACTATGTAACCCGCAAACTTGGGAACGTACTTCCCTTTAAGCGAATCGACGACCGCGTTCATCTCAGCCATGGCGTTTACGCCGTCATACTTTATGCTGACGGTTTTCTCCGCAGCGTAGCCGAATTTTTCGTAAATGGAATTCAGACGCTTGAACACGGTTATGTTCTTATAATTATAATAGCAGACCATTTCGGCGAAAAGCATGCTTGCAACGACCGCGTCTTTATCCCTTGCGTGCGTTCCGCGAAGGTAACCGCAGCTTTCCTCGAAGCCGAAAATAAATTCCTTTTCCTTGGTCTTTTCGTATTGCTTAATCTTCTCTCCTATGAACTTGAAGCCGACGGGAACGTCCACCACTTCTACCCCGTAATGTTTTGCAACGGGAACGACAAGCCCGGACGAAACAAAGCTTTTTACTATTACCGCGTTGGAAGGAAGTTTGTTCTCCTCCTTTAGTCTATATATAATATAGTCCGACAGAAGCACGCCCACCTGATTGCCTGTAAGCGAAACAAACTCTCCGTTGTCGTTTCTTATGGCAACGCCGAGTCTGTCGCAGTCGGGGTCGGTTCCGAACACGACGTCCGCCTTGACTTTTTCGGCAAGAGCGATGCCCATGGAGAGGGCTTCTTTGTTTTCGGGGTTGGGGACTTCGACCGTAGAGAAGTTTTCGTCCTGAAGAATTTGTTCTTTGACTACCTCCGGCACTATTCCGAGTTTGCCGAGAGCTGTCATAACGGGTTTGTAGCCGCTGCCGTGAATAGGTGTATAAACTATTTTTAAATTCTTAGCCTGTTTTTTGACTATTTTTCTTGAAAGCGCGGTTTTCATTACCGCTCTGAAATATCTGCTTTCGACAAGTTTACCTATCTTCGTAAGCCCCGCGATATCGACCTTTTCTGTAAAAGGAGCAACGGCAACGCTCGGAATGGAAAAATAATCTTTTTCCGAAATGTATTTAACGACCTCCGCGGTGGCTTCCGGCGACATCTGAGCGCCGTCCTCTCCGTAAACCTTATAACCGTTGTATTCCTTGGGGTTGTGACTTGCCGTAATCATTATGCCAGCCACCGTTTTCAGATTCCTTACGGCGAAGGACAGCATGGGTACGGGGTGCGGTTCGGTATAAGTGTAAACCCTTATGCCCTGAGCGAGAAGAACGCCCGCTGCGGTTCTTGCGAAAAGTTCCGAATACTTTCTGGTATCGAAAGAAATGGCAACGCCCCTTGACATAGCGCGCCTGCCTAAACTTTTTATGTACTCGGCAAGACCCGCTGTTGCGCGTTTTACCGTGTAAACGTTCATCATATTGGTGCCCAGCCCGATTATTCCGCGCATGCCGGCAGTACCGAAGTCAAGCTCCTTACCGAAGCGATATTCCATTTCGTCGCGGTTGTCCGAAATAGTCGCAAGCTCCTCGGCTTCCGCAGCGGATAACGCGGGATTTACAAGCCAGTTCTGATATACAAGATTATAATCCATTTTATTCTCCTTATCGTTTTCCCTCGGGAAGTCGGAACCGACGCCCTTTTTCGGAAAAACATAAATAGCGAATACACGGGGAATTTTATCCCCGTCGTAACTATATTATTATATCCCGCGCGTATAAAAAAGTCAAGCGCGAAAAAAACGCTTTTTCGGGAAAAATAAAAAAAGCGTTTACATTCGCCGAAATATGTGGTAAAATAAATTGTAGGGCTTCCATTCCTTATCACTAACTACCGGAAAGGCGGCTTTTTAGCCCTTTCCCGTGAGCGCTCGGGAGCGGTGCGCCCGGCACAGCAACCCTCACGCTCACATAAAACAATCTAAAAATACGCTCTTTGCGGCGCTACGCGTTTTTGCGGATAAGAAATCCCGTCTATCGGCTTGATTTTTGCAAGGCAAACGACCGAAATTGTGATAAACGCACTATGAAGGAGTTTTACAAAGCAAAAACTGATTTATTCCCGCAAAAATAATTAGTAATAAAGAATGGAATCCCTAGAGAAAATTTTACAGGTGAGAAAATGAAAAACATCGTGTACTCGATAGTCGTTCCCGCATACAACGAGGAAAAATGCTTGCCGTTCTTCTTTGAAAAAGTCATTCCGCTTTTCGAAACGACGGGGGAAGAATTTGAAATTATAGTGGTGAACGACGGCTCGAAAGACAGAACCGAGGAAATTATAAAAGAACACTGCAAAAAGGACAGCCGTATTACCGGCATAAGTTTCAGCAGAAATTTCGGTCAGCAGGCGGCGTTTCTCGCGGGGCTTAAAGAGGCGAAAGGTCAGGCGGTTATCGCCATGGACGCAGACCTTCAGGACCCGCCCGAAGTAGCTTTACAGATGATTGAAAAATGGAAGGAAGGCTACGATATAGTTCACGGCAGGCGCAAAAGCAGACCAAAAGAAAGCGTTTTCAAAAAGGTTACGGCAAGGCTTTATTACAAGTTTCTGCACAGGATTTCTTATGCGAAAGTGCCCGAAAACGTGGGTGATTTCAAACTTTACTCGAGAAACACGGTGGACGCGATTATCGCCCTGCCCGAACACGACAGACTTTTGAGGGCGCAAGCCGCGTGGGTTGGATTTAAACAAACGTTTATAGATTTCGACCGCCCCGCGCGCGAAATAGGCGAAACGAAATACACTCTTAAAAAAATGGTGAAACTTGCGAGCGACGGGATAATTTCAAACAGCGATTATCCTCTTACCCTCTCGCTCAAATTCGGCATAACGCTCGGCGTTTTATCGCTTGCGTGCTTTATCGTTTTTATAGTTCTCGCCTGCACGGGCACGATGAAAGAACTTCTCCCCTGGCTATTCCCCACGGTGGGCTTGCTGTTTGCAACGGATTTAACGCTTAAAGGGCTTTCCGACATCTATACCGCGAGAATTTACAACGAGGTTAAAAACCGCCCCGTATACATTATAAAAGAAAAATTCAACGGCAAAGACGGAGAGTAAACACAACAGTTTATATCGCGACAAAATCAATTAGTCGCTTAAAACACACAAAAACAGGGCATAACCGCAAAAAGTTAAGCCCTGTTTTTATATTAAATTTAAGCAAGCGAATACAAAACCCAGAACACGACCGAAGCAGCAAGCATTATTCCACCGCATATAAACATAAACGCAAAAGAACCTTTCTTCTTGTACTCGGCTTTTTTCTTAGCCCTGTATTCGGAGTATTTTTCCGTTTTCTTACCCCTTGCAAAAGGAACGAACGCATACAAAACATACCTTGAAATGTATTTGAAGCCGTCGAAAGCCCCTTCACGCGAAATCCATATAAGCCCGCCGGCGAGCACCATAAGGATCCCCGGAACAAAGAAACCGTCGCATAAAAGTTTATACGCCTCCGAAGCGGAATTAGCGGAAAAAATCCCGTCCTCCGCACCCCACCGCCACGCTATAAGAAAGGCGAAGACAAGCCCCGCGCAGAGCGTCACGGCGTACTGAAAAGCCGTGGTTCTGCGCCCGGTCGAAAGCGAAAGACTTTCCGCTTCCGCCTGCGGGGGATTAGCCGCTTCGGGTAAATTGTCGTTTTTTATTTCTTCACTCATATTTCGGAAAGCTTCCTTTTATTTCTCGGCAAGAAGTGCCTTATATCTCGCTTCTTCTTCGGAATTGCAATAAACGAAGTGCCCTTCTGAAACCTCCCTCATAGTCGGTTTTTCCAGAGAGTAATCGTGTTCCGCAAGCGGGTTATAAGTAATTCTCTTTCTCGTGCGTTCGTAAACGGGGTCGGGAAGCGGTATTGCCGAAAGAAGCGATTTTGTATAAGGATGAAGCGGGTGGGCGAACAACTCGTCCGAAGTTGCCATTTCAACCATGTTGCCGTAATACATAACGCCGATGCGATCCGAGAAGTACTTCACGACCGACAAATCGTGCGCTACGAATAAAATGGTAAGCTTGAATTTTTCCCTGAGCGCGTTGAGAAGATTTATTACCTGAGCCTGAATGGAAACGTCAAGCGCGGATACGGGTTCGTCCGCAATAATCATTTCGGGATTCATTATTATGGCTCTCGCAACGCCTATTCTCTGCCTCTGCCCGCCGGAAAACTCATGCGGGTAACGGTCGGCGTGCTCTCTTACGAGACCGACAAGCTCCAGCATTTCGTAAACTTTTTCGTTTATTACTTTCTGGTCCTTTTCGCCCCTTATAATCAAGCCCTCCGCTATAATATCCCTTACGGTCATACGCGGGTCGAGCGAGGCGATCGGGTCCTGAAATATCATTTGTATCTGAGTTACAAGGCGGGTTTCCTTCGCTTTGTTTACCTCTTTTTTGCATTCGGCGACAAGCTCGGATTTTTTGGTTTCGTCCGATTCCTTTGCGATTCGGGCAGCATATTCGTTCTGAATTTCCTTTACCCTCTCGTTTGCGTAAAGCTTGTCGCAGTTCTTGTCTTCGTAAGCGGCAAGACGCATTTCCTTTCTTTTTTCGGAGACGAATTCGCCCGTTTCCGTTACCGCTTCGGAAATCTTCTGCTTAAGTTCAGCCTTAATTTTTTCCGTTTCGTTTTTCTTCTCTTCGTCGGAAGCACCCTCCGGAATGGCTTTTATTTTCTCCGCCGCCTCGGTTTTCATAGCGGCGCATTCTTTTTTGCACCACTCTTTTTTAGCCTCTATTTCGTCCTTATAGGAGCGCGTGCCCGCGACGATTCTTCTGCCCTTAAACCAAACGTTTCCGCCCGTAGGCTCGTAAAGCTTGATTATGGTTCTGCCGGTGGTGGTTTTACCGCAACCGGATTCACCTACAAGTCCGAAAACTTCGCCTTTTTTAATATCAAAACTGACGTTGTTAACAGCTTTCAGTTCGCGGTTCCCCATTTTGAAGAATTTACACAAATTTTCGACTTTCAACAAAACTTCTCTATCGTCGTTCATGCTTGCTCGCCTCCTTTTGTTTTCATTCTTTCAATTCTGTCGGTTACGATTTTCGGCGGTTCGGTTTTAGGCGCGGAAGGGTGAAGCAACCAAGTAGCGGCATAATGCGTGTCGCTTATTTTGAACATAGGCGGCTGCATTTCGAAGTCTATCGCCATTGCGTACTTGTTCCTCTCTGCAAACGCGTCTCCCTTCGGAGGAAAAATCATATTCGGCGGAGTTCCGGGAATAGCGTCGAGCTTCTCGTTAGTATCGAGGTCGGGCATCGACGACAAAAGCGCCCAGGTATACGGGTGCGCGGGCGAATAGAAAACGTCCTCCGCCGTGCCGTATTCCACTATTTTTCCGGCATACATAACGGCGATTCTGTCCGCCATGTTAGCAACCACGCCGAGGTCGTGAGTTATAAATATTACCGAAAGTTTCCTTTCTTCTTTCAGTTTGTTGATAAGTTCGAGTATCTGAGCCTGAATAGTAACGTCGAGCGCGGTTGTTGGTTCATCGCAGATGAGAATATCCGGGTTTGCAGCAAGCGCGATGGCTATAACTATACGCTGGCGCATACCCCCCGAAAACTCGAACGGATATTGATTAAATCTCTTTTGCGGTTCGGGAATACCGACTTCCTCCATAAGCTTTATAGCCTTATGTTTTGCTTTAGCCTTTGTAACCCTGTTGACCACTCCCGCCGCCTGAGCTTTTAAGTAGTCTATCATAGCGACGGTCTGCCCGTCGAAGTCCATTTTGTCCGCGTTTTCTATCGCCGCCTCGTAGTCTTCTTTCAAAGACCTTATAACCGAGCGGACGTTTTCCGCAGCGAGTTCTTCGCTGACCGCCTCCGACGGAGGAACAGACCAATCGGGCGTTTTTCCTTTCGCAACGGAAGCGTCATACTTAGCCTGAAGCTTTGCGTGCTTTTTCTCTGCGGCTACGTTCTTTTTCACCGCGGAGAAATAACCGTTCACGGCGTTTTCCAAAGCCTTGCCGAATATATAGGCGAGGTCGTCCTTTTTGAGAGCGAGCCTGTCGATTGAATCCTCCACCGCTTTCGCAAGCTCTTTGCCTGCCTTATCGCACTCGGCTTTTACAAGCGGAGTTTTTTCGAAAATCGGAAGGAGTTCGTCTATAAGCTCAACGGTCTTTTTCTTTCCCTCGAGGGATCTCTCAAACGACAGTTTTATCCCCTCTTTCGCGTAAGAAATGAAGTCGAGCATAAAATTGTCGTCGAGATATTTTCTTAAAAACACGTTCAGCTCGTCTACCGGCATATCCGGAACTTCCTCTCCCGAAAAAGTAACGAAGTACCCCATCGCGAAGAAGTTCGGCATAGGCAGAGCCACGGCTTCGTTAAGCACCGCGAGGATTTGTTTAAGCGTTTTTGTCAAGCCGTCCGTATCACCGCTTTCGGCAACGCGGACTTCCTCCTCGGCTCTTCTTAAAAGCTCACCGAATTCCGAAGCTTTTTCATGCACGACGTAACGGGAAACAGCTTTCTTTGCGGTGGAAAGAATAAGCTTAATTCTCGGTTTCAATCCCTTTAAATCGAGCGCGTTTTTCTCCGCTTCGAAAACGAGATAGTCTATATCGTCTATACTCTCTTCCGCCGCCTCTTTAGCTTCGTTGTAAGCATTTTCGAGGTCGAGATGAGCATATTCGAATTTGTCGAAATTTTTGGTTTTTTGCGTGATTTCGGCGGCTTTTGCCGAATCCCCGCCGCTCAGAGCTTCAATCATATTCACTCTCAGCGTTTCAAGCATACCGTTGAACGCGTTGCGGGAATTCTTCTGGCTCGAACTGCCTTTAAGCAGCATCGCCTCTGTGAGCTGCTTGCCTATTTTCATAATAGGGTTAAGGCTCGACATCGGATCCTGAAAGATCATTGCGATCTTGTTGCCCCTGAGCTCAACGAATTGTTTTTCGTCGATTTTCGTAAGGTCTTTACCGTCGTAGAGTATTTCGCCGTTTTCTATTATGGCGTTCACTGCGGAAATACCCATAATCGCTTTTGAAGTGACCGATTTGCCCGAGCCGGATTCACCCACTATCGCGAGCGTTTCGCCCTTGTATAAATCGAAGCTTATATCTCTTACCGCCTGAACCTTGCCGTTCTGCGTTCTGAAAGAAATAGTCAGTTCCTTTACCTGTAGTTTTTTCTCCTGCATGTCGTCGCCTCCTTATTCCTCTGCGCCTCTGAGCGAGGGGTTGAACGCGTCTCTGAGCCCGTTTCCGAACAGGTTAAACGAGAGCATAAGAAGCGAAATGAATACGGACGGGAACACCATCATATACGGGTATTCGTGCATATAACCGCTCACGCCCGCAAGCAACGTACCTACGCTCGTAAGGTTACCCGTATCGAGGTTGATAATTCCGAGGTAAGACAAGCTCGACTCGCTGAAAATCATTCCGGGTATTACGAGAACCGAACTCGTAACGAGCGTGCCTATCGCGTTCGGGAAAATATGCTTGAACATAATTCTCGCGTCCCTTGCGCCGAGCGTTCTCGCCGCAAGAACGTATTCCTGATTTTTAAAGCGGTAGAACTGCATACGCACGCGGCTCGCCATTCCTATCCACCCCGTTAAAAAGAACGCGATGAACAATATCAGAATCTGCGGCGAGGAGTTCATATGAAGTTGCAAAAGCGTTATTACTATCATAAACGGTACCGCGCTGATTATATCGGAAATTCTCTCCATAATCATATCCGCGGCTCCGCCGTAGTAACCTTCTATCGCGCCGTAAATCGTGCCGATGAAAAGATTGACCGCGGAAACGACTATTGCGATAACAAACGAGAGCCTTGCTCCTCCGCCGAGACAGGTGAATATATCCTTGCCCGCGTGGTTCGTTCCGAAGAGGAACAACGGCTCGGTAATGCCGTCTTTCAATACGTAAGTGTGATTGAAAATATAGTATTCGTAGCAGTTCACGCGGATTTCATACCCGGTGTCGTTTTTAATGGCGTAGTCGTACTTTCTGTTTTCGGCGGTTTCGCCCTCCACGAATACTTTGCTGTAGTAACCGTCGCGGTAGGAACCGTCACCCGCAACTTTAGTCACGTCGTACTCTCTGTAAATATTGTTGAAAGAGAACGTGCCGTCGGTATTTTTGGTGTATTTAACGGTGGTTTTGCTACCCATCGAAGTCGTTTCGAACCAGAAATTCGCGTCGTTCGCGTCAACGGAAGCGGCGGGGCGTTTTCTCTTTTCGGTAATCGGGTAAATAACCTGTATGCCCGTTTCGTCCTGATACTTTTGAATAAGCGCGTACTGCTCGGCGGTAACGTTCATAAACTTGTTTCCGGACGAGTGGTAAGTATCGAGTCTTACCTTATAGTTGCTCGTGGCGGAAGCCTTTTCGTAAGTCTGTTTTTTAAGCGCGTAATGCCCCGTTTCCACGCCCATCGCGTAGTAAATCAAAAACTGCGTTTCCGAGTATTCTTTGTCTACGCAACCGTCCCAGAAATTCCAGTCCAAAGCCTCGGATAAATGAGATTTCGGATAGCAGTTGTTAAAATCCATATCGTTATAAGCAACGGTATAACAGGAGAATATCGGCGCGAAAATCGCAAACAGCAACAATAAAAGAATAATATACGCCGCTACGACCGAGCCTTTATTCTTGCTGAACCTTCTGAACGCGTCCTTAAAATATCCTACGGGTTTCGTTTCCGGGCACTTATCGTGCAGGGGTTTATCGGCGGAAGTAAACGCAAATTTTTCCTTAGGAATATTCGTTAAATCTATTTTGTTTTTATCTACGACGTTTTCCATGATCATTTCGCCCCCATTCTAATTCTCGGATCGATGAGTCCGTAAGAGATATCGACCACTATGCCCGCGATAAGCCCGACGAGGCAGTAAAAGCCGGAAAGCAGCATAAAGAAATCGTAATCGAGCGATTGAATCGAAGCGAGGTACATTTTCCCTACGCCGGGTATGCCGAATATACTTTCGAGAATAAGCGAACCGGAGAGTACCGAAATAAACTCGCCTATAATCGACGGAAAAATCGGCACCATGGCATTCCTCAGAGCGTGGCGGAAAATAGCCTGCCTTTTAGTCAAACCCTTTGTCCTCGCAAGCAACAGGTACTCGCTCGTAAGAACTTCGGTAAGTTCCGCCCTTGTTCCCCTCGCGTAGCCTGCAATGGAACCCGCGGACATCGCGAGTATGCACGGAACGAGCGAAACGAACATCGTCCAGGAAAAATAGTCGTACCCCTCTTTCATAGTCAGCGGGAAGAGTTTCAGTTTATAACACAGCACGTATTGTATTACCGAAGCCGTAACGTAACTCGGCACCGAAATAAAAACTATTACGAGAGTTGAAATAACGTGGTCCTGAATTTTATTCTTTCTGAGAGCCGCGTATATCCCGAGCAAAATACCTATAGGAACCGCAAACAGCGTGGAATACACGTTGATAAGTATTGTAGGCGGAAGCCTCGTGATAAACGCTTCCCAGACGGGTTTGCCTACGCATTCGGGCATCGTTATACCCATGCCGAAGTCGCCCTTGGAAATTATTCTCCAGATATAATTAAAATATTGCTGAATAATCGGATCGCGATACCCTCTCGCCTTGATTATTTCCTCCTGCAAATTAGCGTCCTGCCCTATGCCCGTAGTAATAACTATCGGCAGCATCTTGATAAGCACGAAACATATAGTCATTATTATAAAAAACGACAGAAACATAAGTCCTATTCGTTTCATAATGTATTTGAACATATACATAGCGGCTCTCCTCCTTGTTTTTTCTTTCGGTCTTTATATCGAAGTTTTGCAACAAATCGTCTCCCGTATGGCGGCGACCTTTTTTCTCTCAAGCTATTTCGCGAGTCCGCACATAAGGCAGGGCGAGCACCGCTCGTCCGCAAGTTTTGCGTAAACCGAGCGTTATTTTCTCTTGCCTCCAACCCGTAGGGGCGAGCACCGCTCGTCCGCGCGTCTTGCGTAAAAAACAAAGAACCTAAAACCCCGAAGCAGCAATTAAAGTGAGGCGTATATTACGACTCACTTTAATCGATTTTTATTCAATCACGTCCGGCTAAAAACTTTGCGAACGCTTTTCTCCTTATCTCTCCTTTCGATTATCTGTAATCGAACGACGAACCGCCCATGTAGTTAACGAACTCTGCCCATTGAGCGTCGGAGTAATTGTAAGTCATATACTTAATTCCGCCGTAAGCCGTAAACGTGTTGTAAGTGTAAGACTTAAGCTCGGTTTTGAAAGATATGAGCGAAGCCACGAATCTGTTCGCATAAGGAATAGTGTAATACTGAACGAGAACTTCTTCTTCCATCTGAGCGAGGAGTTCGCATCTGAATTCGGCGTTCAGTTTGCCGTCGCCCAACGTGCCGTTAAGAAGTTCGTACCAGGAATTTCCGCTCGAACCGAACAACGGGAGGGTTGCGGTATAAGCGTCTTCCGCTACGTTCGTAACCACCAATTTTCCGTCCCCGCTCGTTTTAACTCCGTGAACGGTAGCTTCGAGCATATGGCTCGACGTATTCCACGAAGCGGAATACATATAATCGGGGCTGAGGTACGCCATAATGAAGTACCCGGGGTCCCACGCGGCGCCCGTCCAGCCGCCAAGACATACGTCGTATTCCGATCTGTCCTTGAACGCTTTAGCCCAGTCGTCACCGAACGATTTGAGTTCCATATCGAATCTTCCTTCGAGCTTGGTGCCTTTGAACAATGCCGTCCACGCCTCTTTGAGGTAGGTAAACTGTCTGGTTACGGCTTCGTTTATAACCGCCGAGCCCATCGTGAATTTTACGGTATCGGTAGCTTTGATCTCGCCGGCAGCGAATGCCTCGTCATACGCTTTGTCTATAAGCGCTTTAGCAGCGGTGGGGTTGTAACCGGTTATAGCTCCGACCGCGTCGTCGAGAGAGCCGTAATCTTCAACGTTCACGCCGTAAACGTCGCAGAGAGTTCTCTTCGCGTAATCGGTGTTTCTGTAAACGCCGCCGTTGGCAACGTCGTAGTAGTGCATGGAGTTATACAAACCGTAGCCCGCTTGCGAGCTTGTCGTCGTCTTGTTTACGAAGTCCGTTCTGTCAATACCTATAGCGAGGGCGTTTCTGAAGTCCTTATACTTAAGGAGCATTTTGTTAACTTTTTCGCTGTCGCCTCTGCTCTTAAGGCTCTCCGCGTTGGATTGAAGCTGAATGGAACCTACGAAGTCGTCCGGAGTGAAGTACGCTCTGTCGCTGTACTTATAGTCCGCCGCGACGGATACGTCTATGCCGATGTCGTCGAGTTCGCCGTTCTGGAACTTAAGGAACGCGGTGCTGTATTTTTCTATCGTTTCACAAACAATTTTGTCCGTCTGATACAATCCTTTGTTTTCTTCGAGCGAGTAACCGTACCATTTTTCGTTCTTGGAAAGGGTGTAAGTTTTGCCCGGCTGATAGGTGGTAAGTTTATACGGTCCCCAGCTTGCGGTCGTTTCGAGCGAAGTGTTATACGTGGAAGTCCACAGTCCGCCTTCGGTCGTAGGAGCGACTTTGCAGCTTTCGTAAAGAGCTTTCTTTACGAGGGGAAGACTTGCGAATTCGTAAGGAGCGTGATAGGTAAGTTTGCCTTCTTTGTCCATAAACGTAATTCCGCTCGTCATAGCTACGACTATCTTATTGTCGCCAACCGACTTAATACCTACTTCCTCGAAATCCAACGAGGGAAGCGCGGTATTGATTACAAAGAAGTGCAATTCTTCGTTAGGTTCGGTCTGCCACCAGCGTATAATCTTATTCCATTCGGCAAGCATAGCCGCGTCCGCTTTGATTTCGCTGAACGTTTTGCCTTCCATGGCCGCTACCACCGCGGTATCGAGATCGGAAATATAATAGTTTTTGAGATATGCCGCCGTTTTTGCCGCGTCATACGATTTCGGCAAGTTCATATTCGTTCTGAAAAAGTTATCCACGCCTTCGTACTGACCGAGGCAGAATATAAGATTGCCGTCGTTTTCTTCTGCGTAAACGCCGTAAGCGTCTTTTGCCGAGAATACGCCTGTGGAACCCTGCATTACGTAGTTCCAGGCTTTATAAATATTTACGGAACCGTTATAGAAGCTGTCCGCGCGGCGATTTTTAAACAACGGATTGAGCTGTTCCTTCATAGAGTAAACGAAGTCCTCGGCTTTAATCGGAGTACCGTCATCCCACTTGCCGCCCGTACGGATTGTTATTTCCCAAACGAGTTCGCTGTCGCCTTCCTGCACGCCGTACTGACCTACGTAGTCCGCGGTAACGTCTTTAAGCCCGGTTGCGAAGTCGTAATTGACCACGAATTCGCCGTCGAGAATTTTGCCCGCGTCGTCGTACTTATAATCGAAAGAGAAGAAACTGCTTCCGATGTAGTTCATAACCTGCCTATCGTTGTTATCAAGATAGGTAAGCTCGTTCCAGTTGGAAGGAGATACCGCTGTGTAGATATTATACGTATACGTAGGATTCGCGTCCGCGCTCGGCTTAAATTTAGCCTGCTTCGTTTTAGCGTCCTCCTGTCCGCACGCGT
This sequence comes from uncultured Clostridia bacterium, assembly GCA_934254725.1. Classification (GTDB taxonomy): domain Bacteria; phylum Bacillota; class Clostridia; order Christensenellales; family Borkfalkiaceae; genus RGIG3732. The sequence continues at coordinate 12,809 of CAKQLR010000054.1, forward strand.
TAAACGCGCATACAACGGCTATCATTAAAGCCAGACA
>CAKQLR010000055.1 GCA_934254725.1 uncultured Clostridia bacterium
GCGGTAATTCTCACAAAAAAGAAAAAACACAATAAGGTAAACGAATAAAATGAAAAATTTAGTCGTTAAAATTCTATCGCTTTTATGTTTTGTATGTATCTGTTTTGCCTTCGCCTCGTGCGATGACAAAACAGTATACGACAATCTGAAAGACGACGGTAATTTCATAACCGTTACCTATAACCCTAACGGCGGAAGGATTTTAATGAGGAAGGAAATGTCTTACATAGATATGTTCAACCCCTCTAAAATCCAAAAAAGTGCGGACGGTACTGTGCACATCAAGCTTTTAAGTCTTGAAAGCAGCCTTCGCTCCACTCAGGACATTACCCCTGCAAAGAACGGATACTTCTGCGCGGGTTGGTACAGGACTCGCACGCCCGAAAAGAAGATTATAGAAAACGTCGAATATTTTATAGACGAGGCAGGCAATGCCCTCGTTCTCAACGATAACGACGAATATGTAATTAAACTTTACAAAAGGGAGAACGGCTACGTAGCTGCGGAAAGCGGAAAAGAAACCGTTTCCACGCCCGTATACAATTATGCCGACCGTTGGGATTTTGAAAAAGACGAGCTTGTTTATTACGAAAGCGAAAACAAACTCGGCGTATACAACGGTGAGAAGAACGAAATCAAATACCTGGAAGAAAAGAATTACGACGTAACTCTGTACGCCGCCTGGATAAAGAATTATACTTTCGAGTATTATTACGAAGAAACCGTAGGTTCCGAAACCAAATGGGTTAAAGGCGGGGCAAGCTCCGGCTTTGATTACATGTTCGTTAATTCGGGTAAAGACGGCAGTGAGGATCTTGACACTATATATCTTCCCTACTGGAATTATAACGAAAACAACCAGAAAACGGGCGGAATGTTCTATTCCGGCGACAGAGATAAAAAGCAAACCATTCCAAAAAAATCCGGTACGACTTTTTACAAGGCATACACGGACGAAGCTTGCACAGAAGAGATTGCGACCGAAAAGATAAAGCATTCGGGAACGGTAAATTTTGAAAACGCCACGGCTGTAGATCCTGTTCAAAAGATTTACGTAAAGACTACCCCCGGCGAAGATTATTACATAGATACCGTAGAACAGTTTACGGAAAACGCCTCTCTTACAGGCAATTATTATATAAGAAACGACCTTGTCTTTACAAAGGACGCGTCCTGGCCCGCAACGTTTACTCAGAACGAGTTTAAAGGAAAGATTATATCCGAAGTATCTTCGGGCGTAACTTTCAGCGGAATAGACGTTACTGTAAGTGCAAAAGCAAACGGCGGATTGTTCGGCATTATATCGAGTAATGCGGAGATAAGCGGCATTTCGTTTAAAGACGTAAACGTATATATGTCCTCAATCGCCCCCAAAGGCAATTACGGACTTCTTGCGGGTATGATTGCCGAAAACGCAAAACTTACGAACGTTTCGATAAACGGCTCGCTCAGGCTTAACGGCGAAACCGACACAAAGACGGACGGCGACAGAGCCGCGTTGATAAACCTTTACGCGAATACCGAAGCGGAAAATGCCCTTGCAGGCGTAACCAAAGGAGAGGTTAAGTTGTACTTCTGCGGCGCCAAAAACAGAAGCGGCACGTACAGATACAACATAGTATTAGGCTCAGGACAAGTGGACGAGAACTATAAAATTACCTATAAATATCGTGCGTTGACCGAGAATAGGGAAGAAAGCGAAAGCCTTGAATACCCTAAGGCGTCCGCGTAAAACAAACTACTTTCAAAAAAACACAGGAGGCTGTTAAAAATGAAGAATAAAAAGCTCTTGAAGATTCTTATTCCGGTAGTAAGTGTTGTGCTTATACTCGCAATCGTATTACCGATAGTAATTATCAACAACGGCGGAAAGAAAAAAGACGCAATAGTTATAATGACAGACGAGCTGAGCGGCTTGTTCAATCCTTTCTACGCTACAAGCGGAACGGATATGGACGTAGTTGGTATGACCCAGATAGGTATGCTTTCCAGCGAATATGACACCGCAACCAGCACCCCCAACATAGTTGCTGGTATGGAAAAGCCCTGCGTCGCACTCGATTATGACATTAAAACGGTAGACGTCGGCAAAGATAAACCCGAACAGGTTTACACTTTCGTTATCAAAAACGGCTTGAAGTTTTCCGACGGTAAGCCTCTTACGATGAACGACGTAATGTTCAACATTTACGAATATCTCGACCCCGTTTACACAGGTTCTTCCACTATGTACTCCATCAAGATTAAAGGCTTGAGCGAATACAGAACCAAGAAAGATAACGATTCGGAAGCAGAAGATACACTTAACGACACAGCTGCAAACACCGCTGCTGAAAGAAAGAACATTTTAAGAAACTTCTTCGTTAAAGCCGCACAGGATCCCGAAGACCCCGATCGTATTACAGAAGCAACCAAGAACGAGGTTTTCAGACTTATCGACGAATGGGACCCCACGAATGACCAGAAGTTGGTTTATGTCAGCGAAAAACAAGCAGAAGATACAACTACCTATTCTACCGCTTATTTCCGCAACAAAGTCAAGGAAGACTACAACCTCGTTTCGGACGAATATCTTAAAGAACTTAAGAACGACTTCAAAGCGGCAAGAGACGCTTTCGACGTAAACACCGCTCCTTATAACGAATACGCCGAAAAATTAAAGAACGAAATATTCACGTTCTTCTTACTCGAAGGATATATCACTCCCGAATATCAGAACGTTGCAGGTAAAGAAGATAAGACAAAAATCGTAAGATTTGTAGGCGAAGACTTAGTAAATATATACAAAACGGAAGATGCGGCTATCAATTTCGTACACAGCGACGGAATGGAAGCTAAATTCAGAGAAGTTTTGTCTTATACTCAGACGGGTGCTACTTTGTCCACGAGATTTGCTGCGGACGCTAAATCCATTCTTTTACAGCAGAACAGAGATAACATCGGTTCCGGCGAATACGAAAATATTTCCGGCGTTGTATCCCTCGGTCACCTCGCAAAGGATTCCAACCCCGCTTCGGTAACCGTAAACGGAAAGACATATAAAATTGCTTACGACCACGATAAGGACGGTGTTCCCGTAAATGGTGATAAAACTTACAATACTTTAAGCGACAATTCAAACGACGCTTATTTCGACGTATTGCAGATAACCCTCGAACAGCCCGACCCGAAAGCTATATATAACTTCTCTTTCACCGTAGCTCCCGCACATTATTATACTGCGGCTAAGCTTGGCGATGCGGGCGAGGAAATCAATATCAAAGAAAACAAATTTGGTGTTCCCTGGGCGGATTCCACATTCCAGACCAAGGTTATTCAGTCCGAAAAGAACGTTTCCGTTCCTATGGGCGCGGGCGTTTACACGGCAACCGACATAAACAATAACGACAACCCGGACGGTATAAACTTCTGGAACAGCGGTATAGTTTACTTCAAGGCAAACAAAAACTTTATGTTTGAAGTAAAGCACGAAAAACTTTGCATGCAGGTAGTTACTTCCTCCGGTGCGGTAGAAGTTTTAAAGAAAGGCAAAGTTGACTATATCACCCCGCAGCTCACCGATAAGAACCTCGAAGATCTCGAAAGCGCGGGTAAGAACATTAAGATAGATAAACCTCAACAGCTCGGCTACGGCTATATCGGTATAAACGCAGGTAAAGTTACTTACAGAAACTTGCGTAAAGCGATAATGGCTGCTATGAATATAGACGCGGCTCTCGAATATTATTCGGGCGATACATGCGTTCCAATCAACTGGCCTATGTCCACTGTAAGCTGGGCATACCCGAAATATCCGGACGGCAGATTAAAACCCAATAACACCGATTACGCTAACGGTTGGACTGAAGGCGAAGCACATGCAGTCGAAGTAGTAGAAAATTACACTCAGAAAGCTATAAACGACGGCGCAGACGCAAGCGACTTCAAAATCACGCTTACCATAGCCGGCGCGTCCATAACCGAACACCCGACTTACCTCGTATTCAAACAGGCTGCGGAACTTCTCAACGGTCTCAACGAAAAGACAGGCAAAGACGCAGGCACCTACAAATGGAACGTAGAGGTTAAGGCGGACTCTCAGGCGCTTACAAAACTTTCCACCGGTTCGCTTCAGGTATGGGCTGCCGCTTGGGGTTCCACGATAGACCCGGATATGTACCAGGTTTATCACGTTAATTCGTCCGCAACTTCCGTAAGGGCTTGGGGTTATCCCGAAATCAAGCAGAACCGTGACAGCGATGACTTTAAACTCATCAACGGCACGCTCAAGAGTTTGATAGAAGAAGGTCGTGCGGTGACAGATCAGGAACAAAGAAAGGGCATTTACGAAGAGGCGATGAACCAAGTTCTCGAACTCGCAGTAGAGCTTCCCGTATATCAACGTTCCACGTTGTACGCTTACAACACCGAAAGCGTAAAGGGCTGGTACACCGACGTTAACCCGTACAATTCGCCTATCAACGAAATCTGGAAACTCGAACTCGTAAAATAACATAAACGTAAACAAAAGTAAAAATGAAAGGAGTAATGTTCTTTATCTTTTACGGTAAAGAACGTTTCTCCTATCTGCATAATCGGAGATATAATGTTAAAATACATTCTAAAAAGAATAGGGATATCCTTGTTATTGCTTCTCGGCGTGTCTTTTATTCTTTACGCGTTGTTACGGTGCATGCCGGTGGACTTCGTTGAAACAAAAATAATCGCTCTTGCTACGGGCGGCGCAACCGTTTCGGACGAATTCAAAGAACAATTATACGCGACCTACGGTCTTAACGGAAACATAATACAGGGTTATTTCAATTGGCTCGGCAATCTTTGCCGTTTCGATTTCGGCAACAGCTTTAAAAGTCAGCGCCCCGTTATAAAAGAGATTTTCGCTGCGGACAGAATGGGTACGTCTTTTGTCGTTGCCGCAATAGCAACCGTATTCGAATTCTTAATCGCCATTCCTCTCGGAATAACCGCCGCTACGCATCAATACTCTTTCCGCGATTACCTCGTAACAGTGCTCGTTCTCGTTGGTATTTCTTTGCCGTCTTTCTTTTTCGGACAGATGCTCAAAGGCATATTTGCGGATAAGCTCGGCTGGTTCCCGCCCGAAGGTATGTTGACCGCAGGCGCAAACTATTCCAACGTCTTTGAAAAGTTAGGGGACTATATTTCGCATATGTTCCTGCCCGTCGTAACGGTAGTAATCCTCAGTATCGGCGGAAGAATGAGAATGACGAGAACGAATATGCTTGAAGTTTTAAATTCCGATTACATTCGTACAGCAAGGGCTAAAGGTCTTTCCGAAAGAAAGGTTATATATAAACACGCTTTCAGAAACACCCTTATTCCTCTCGTAACCGGTCTTGCGGGTCTTATTCCGTCCCTTTTCTCCGGCGCTATGATTACCGAATCGGTATTCCAGCTTTCCGGTATAGGTAAATACGCTCTCGAAGCGATGCAGATGGGAGATATTCCGGTAATAATGACTTATAATATGTTCCTCGCCGTACTATCCGTAACGGGCGTATTGCTTTCGGATCTTATGTACGCGGTTGTTGACCCGAGGGTTAAATTAGCTTAAAGGAGGCGGAATTACAATGGATGAAAAAGATATGAATACTCCGCTTTCGGAAAAAGAGCTTATAGAAACACAGGCGACAAAGGAAGCGATAGAGGAAATAAAAGAAGCGGAAAATACCTCGGTTGAGGGTGAAACCGCCGATACCGATGCCCCGCTCGATAAAAATATAAGACTTATGTCTCCCACGCGAATGGTCGTGCGCAGATTTTTCCGCTCTAAACTTTCGCTCGCTGGCATAATCATGCTTGCCGCTCTGTTCCTATTCAGCTGGGCAGGTCCGCTCGTTTACAATCGTTGGGGAGAGACCGAAACGGACAGATCGGGCGCAAGTAAATTCTATCAGGAAGAAATCACGGTAATCGGTGCCGACGGAAGCGAATACACTTTCATTCAGGTAAGAAAGGAAGGTAAAGAAATAAACAAACTTGCAAAACCGTCCGGCGCGCATATCCTCGGCACGGACGAGCAGGGTATGGACGTATTTACCCGTCTTATGTGGGGCGGAAGATTATCTCTTTCGTTATCATTCTTTACGGTTCTTCTTATATCCGCGCTCGGAATAATTATGGGAGGTATAGCCGGTTATTACGGAGGCATCGTCGATAACATAATCATGCGTATATGCGACGTGCTTATGTGCTTGCCGACCCTTCCTTTGATGCTTATTATCGGTACCGTACTGGAATCCAACGGCGTACCGCAGGACTATTACATATATTTGCTTATGGGCGTATTGTCCATCTTCTCGTGGCCTGGAATGGCAAGACTTGTAAGAGGACAGATACTGTTTTTAAGAGAGCAGGAATATATGGTAGCCGCGGAAGCTATGGGGTATTCCACCGCAAGGAAGATATTCAAGCACTTAATTCCTAACATATTGCCTCAGATACTCGTTTCCATGACGCTTTCTCTCGGCAGTATGATACTTTACGAATCCACGTTATCCTATTTGAACCTCGGCGTTAAGATACCTTACGCTTCCTGGGGTACCATGATAGAGATAATTTCCAAGAATAAAGAAGTTCTTACCGATCACCTCAACGTTTGGGTTCCCGCCGGCGTATGTATCGTAATTGCCGTTCTGGGCTTCAACTTTATAGGCGACGGTTTAAGGGACGCTCTCGATCCCAAGCAGAGAAGATAAGGAGGGTATTTAAATGAGTGAAGAAATAAAAATCGCAAAGCCCTCTGAAAAGGCTAAAAAGCACTATTTATCTGGCAAAGAGATCAGAGCAATAGCAAAGGCGAACAACAAGGAAATGCGCCGTTTAGAGAAAGCTAAGCGCGCAAACCTTCCCGAGTCGGAATTTACCACCACTATGAAGGATGATAAGAATATTCTCGAAATAGAGAATCTTCATTCTTACTTCTTTACGGATCAAGGCGTGGTAAAAGCGGTAAACGGCGTAACGTTCAACGTTCCGCTTAACGCCACCGTCGGCGTGGTAGGGGAGTCCGGTTGCGGTAAATCGGTTACTTCCATGTCCGTCATGAGGCTTTTGCAGGGACCTTCCGGGCAGATAGTGGAAGGCTCCATAAGATTTAAAGCGTACGATTATTCCAAAGACGCGAACGGCGATTTCATTCCCGTTTACGAAAAAGACGAAAATGGCAACGTTAAGACGGAGCCTGTTTACGATAAAAAGGGTAACCCCGTACAAAAGAACGGTGAGCCTGTAACGAGACCCGTCCAGAAGAAGGACGAAAACGGCTTAGGCGTTTACGAAAAGGAAGAAAAGGTTTACGATATAGCCAAGATGCCTATGAACGAAATGTACAGGCTTCGCGGCAGACAGATGTCTATGGTTTTCCAGGAACCTATGACGTCGCTTAACCCTGTTTTCACTATTGGCGATCAGCTTGACGAGGTAACGCTTCTTCACGTTCCCGGTGCAGATAAAGAGTACGCAAAAAAGCGTTCCATAGAAATGCTCAACACCGTAGGTATCGCTATGGCAGAGCGTGTTTACGCCTCCTACCCACACGAACTTTCCGGCGGTATGCGTCAGCGCGTAATGATTGCTATGGCGCTTGCCTGCGAGCCTCGTCTTATAATAGCAGACGAGCCGACAACCGCGCTTGACGTTACTATACAAGCGCAGATACTTCAGCTTTTCAACGATTTAAAGAAGAAGATCAACGGCTCCATTCTTCTTATCACGCACGACCTCGGCGTAATAGCCGAAATGGCGGATTTCGTCGTGGTAATGTACGCGGGCAGAATAATAGAGATGGGCACCGCTTCGGAGATATTCCATAATCCCTGCCATCCTTACACGCAAGGTTTGCAAAAATCTAAGCCTACGATGAAGTCGCAGGGCACCACGTTGTTCAACATACCCGGTAACGTGCCTAACCCGATAGACATGCCGGATTACTGTTATTTCAAAGAAAGATGCTCCGAATGTATAGGAAGATGCTCGGGAACGTATCCCGAAATGGTGCAGATAAGTCCTACGCATTTCGTAGCTTGTCATCTTTACTCAAAGGAGGAAAAGTAAATGGAAGAAAACAAAATTTCCGCACAGGGAACGGATTTTTCCTCGTTTGACGATCAACAAGAAAAAGAAAAGGAAATTGCCGCAAAACAGGCGAAAATCGAAGAGGACTCTCTTTTACCTCCCGATCCCGACGCTATTTTAGAGGTAAGACACCTTAAAAAATACTTTACGCTCAAAAAGACCATAACGGGCAAGCCGCTCAGTCAGCTCCGCGCGGTGGACGATATATCCTTCAAGATTATGCCGGGCGAAACTCTCGGTATAGTAGGTGAGTCCGGCTGCGGTAAAACCACTATGGGCAGAACCATTCTGAAACTTCACCAACCTACCGCAGGTCAGATTTTTTTCAAGGGCGTAGATATAGCGAAATACACGCAAAAGCAAATGAACGCGTTGCGTACGGATATGCAGATAGTTTTCCAGGATCCGTACTCGTCCTTGCCTCCGAGGAGCACCGTAGGCGATATTCTTGCAGAACCCGTCAAAGTACATAATATAGTACCGCATTCGGAGATAAAGGAATACGTTCTCGACCTTATGGAGAAGTGCGGACTTCGCGATTATTATTACGAAAGATACCCCCACGAATTTTCGGGCGGACAGCGTCAGCGTATTTGTATTGCGCGCGCTCTTTCCGTAAATCCGGCTTTTGTCGTTTGCGACGAACCCGTTTCCGCTCTCGACGTATCCATTCAGGCGCAGATAATAAACCTGCTTATCAAGCTTCAGAAGGAACGTAAACTTACCTACTTGTTCATCTCTCACGACTTGTCGGTCGTTAAGTTTATTTCCGATAAAATCGGCGTAATGTATCTCGGCTCTATGGTGGAATTCGGCTCCAAGAAGGATATATTCGATAATCCTTTGCATCCTTACACCAACGCGTTGTTCTCGGCTGTACCCAACCCCGATCCGGATGAAAAATCCGAAAGAGTGATTTTGAAGGGCGATATACCTTCGCCTGCAAATCCGCCCATGGGTTGTAAGTTCCACACGAGATGCCCGAAGTGCATGGAAATATGCAAACACATTGATCCAGAATACAAGGCAATCGAACCGGGTCATTTCGTTGCATGCCATTTATTTGACGATAAAGATTAAAATTTTTAGCGCATCCGAAGGGATTTTTCGGGTGCGCTATTTGTTTTAAAAAAATAAAAAATTTTTTTCAAAAAAGTGTCACACTTTTACTCTTTTTACAGTCTTATAGGCGTAATCAACAAAACGGGAAGGAAAAACGCCGTGAGGTTGAGTAAAAAAAGTTGGGAGGCAAATATGAACATCTTTAAAAAATCATTGATTATTTTGATAGCGGCTATAATGTGTCTGCTTGGCTCAACGGGCTGTTCCGCGGGACCCGGCGGAATGGACTATGACTGGTATCCTTCGTCAAAAGGCGAAACGACCGACGGAAAAACCGATACGGACGTTTCTCGTGACGATCGCCCGGACAAAAACGGTTACGATGGTATGACCGCCTGCGCCTGGGACGATAACGAGAACTATTCGTACTGGCTTCAGATGTTCGAGAAAACGTACATTCCTGATTATCCCGAAGGGCAAGATCCGAACGGCGATTTAAGCGACGGCTCGACGGAAACTTCCGAAGAACAACAGCAATCGGTAACAGGCAAATTGTATAAGTATAAAAAGAGTTGGGGATTGGATTCCGAAAACAGGGTTACGGTCACCGTAAAAGACGGTACAACCCCGATTTCCGGTGCCCGCGTGATTTGTTATGACGGCAACAATGAAGCCGTTTACGCGGCAAAGACGAACGCAAACGGTGTTGCTTATCTGTTCCCCTCGGATAACAGCGGCAAGGTCGAAGTTGCGAACGAAAATGGAGTTCTGTCCAAAGAATTCGATGAAACCGACAGGGAGATAACTTTTACGGAACTTTCCGGCTTCGAACAAAAGAGTAATTTAATCGAAATAATGCTTGTCGTTGACGTAACCGGCTCGATGGGTGACGAAATAAGATTTTTAAAAAATCAGCTTGAAAGCGTGATAGACAGGGTATCCGTGTTCGACAACGAAACGACAATAAAGCTCGCAATGCTTTTTTACCGTGACTCCTGCGACAGAAACGAATTCACCTATTACGATTTCGAGGACGTAACAAGAGTGCTCGGAATGAGAAAGCAGCTCAACGCTCTTTCCCAACAGTATGCGGACGGAGGAGGGGATTACCCCGAATCGGTCGATAAAGCGCTCGAAATCGCCGCAAACAAGCAGTGGTCGAGTTCTAATTCGACAAAGCTTATATTTCACGTTTTAGACGCACCTCCGCACAATGGACAGCAATACCAGACCGTTTTCAAGAACGCGGTGTACAAGGCGGCGGAAAAAGGTATAAGAATATGCCCGATACTTGCGAGCGGCGCGGATATGCTCACCGAATACCTCACCCGTCAGGAAGCCATACTGACAGGCGGAACGTTCGTATTCGTAACAGACGACTCCGGCAACGGAAACGCGCATTACGACCCGAAACTTCCGGTAATGACCGTCGAGCGTTTAGATAGCCTTATGGTAAGACTTATACGCGGCTACCACACCGGAACGTTTGAAAAACCCGTGTTCTGGCTGGAGGATACCGCAGCAACCAAATAAAAACAGAAATTATTACACGTCTTGATTGTAATGGGAGGAACTCGTTTAAACTCGGAGTTTAGGCGGGTTCCTCTTTAAAATCGCGTAAAAGGAACGGAAAACCCGGGATAATTAAAAAATTTTTAAAAAATCATTTAAAAGGCTTTGAAAATATTTTGACACAACAGAAAAAATGTGTTATTATAAATAAGCTGGTTTAAAGAGTAAGTGAAGCAAACACTTTAAAAAAGTTGCAAAACTGGAGCAATACCCAAGAGGCTCAAGGGGCGCCCCTGCTAAGGGTGTAGTACGGGAGTTACCGTAGCGAGGGTTCGAATCCCTCTTTCTCCGCCAAGTGAAACTCGTTTGAACCCTTGAGGTTCAAGCGAGTTTTCCTTTTGTACGATGTGGTTGTCGTTTCCAGTTGCGGTCTGGCAGTCGTTTG
>CAKQLR010000056.1 GCA_934254725.1 uncultured Clostridia bacterium
GATAAAAACAGCGTAGATTGCAGTTAAAACGCATTCCGAGACTAAAAGCGGCGTTTTCTTGGGCGTTTCATACGGCTGCAGAATAAAATAGACAAGCATAAATACAGCCGCAGCTAAATACACCGCAGAAACTGTAAAAATCACCGTAAGGCATTTCTTTTTTTGTTTAACAACACTCTCTATATCAGAGGAAGAATAAATTTCATTCATCTCTCTTTTCTCCGTTCTCGGTAAACTCTTTTTGTTTAGGCGTAATTTTAACGAATTGTAAATCGCCGTCGTTATCGTAATAAAGCTCGAACCTGTCGGGGTATTCCGCCATTACGTACTTTGGATTTTGAGCGACTCTGAAGTAAGTAGGCTTGTCCTCACCCGTTACTTCCTTAATGGAAATTTCTACGGGTTCCGATTTCTTTGTCTTTTTAGGCGCTTCGCTCAGATATTTGAAAAAATTGTAAAGCGTTGCGGCGATTGCGTATGCCGCAGAGATACCCGCCAGAACCGCAAAGGTAACCCAAAAGGCGGATGTCAGAGAATCTCCCGGAAGGACAAAAGCAAAAATAAACCAAACAGCACAAACCGTAAGCAGCAACTGCAAATTAAGCGTTCTTATCACATTCCAGATAAACTGAAAGAACGAATCTATGATTTTTACAACGCTTCCGAATCCGAAGCAAATCGGTTTAACCATTGTTTCTCCTAAAAATCATGTGAGTAAATAGGCTTTCAAAAGGCTACTCCGTAATAAACAGAATGCCGATTGTATTTGGTCCGCAGTGGGAAGTAACCGTGCAGCCCGCGTCGCTTTCTATTATCTCGTTGAAATCGAAAAGTTCTTTTGCAAGGTCTTTTACAATCTGAACAAGTTCCGGATCGGACGGGCTGTGCGTAACAAAACATCTCGTTTTGTCATAACTTTTGTACTCCTCGGCGACATCCTTTACATACTGCGTCAAACATTTCTGCATTCCGCCCATATACTTCTTTTTAGCTTTAAGCTGACCGTCCATCATCGAAATATACGGATGAAGTTTTAAAACCTTTGCGCCCATAAGAGCGGCAAGAGAACATCTTCCGCCTTTGTGTAAAAACTCCAGGGTATCCACAACGAAAGAAGTCTGCACTTTTTTAGGAAGCTCCTTTAATATCCCGCAGATTTCGTCAAAGGATTTTCCTTCTTTTATAAAATCGTGCGTTTTCATAATAAGCAAGCCTTGCCCGGAGGACAATGCCATACTATCGACGACAAAAACATTGCCGTTAAACGCTTCCGCCGCGGCTACCGCATTCTGATACATAGAAGATGCCTTGGAAGAAATATCGAAATGAATAACTTTGTAACCCTCGTCGACGTACTTCTTAAAAACTTCTGCATATCTTTGCTCATTTGTCGCAGAAGTTTTGGGAAGCTCCCCCGTCTGTTTAACGTATTCGAGAACGCTTTCGGATGTTATTCCGTCGCCGTCCAGATGGCATTCCGTGCCGAGAATAATCTCCACGGGGATAATTTCAACTCCCATCGAAGAGACTTCTTCGTTCGTTAAATCGCACGTACTGTCGGACAATATTTTAATTTTTTCCATTAAATGAATTCTCCTGTTTTATAATAGCTTTTCGCAAACGAAGCGCAAACTTCCGCGAAAAAAATTTAATCACCGGCTATGTTTTCCCCGCGCATGGCGTAAAGAAAGCCGTAGTAATCTTTGATAATATCTTTGTGTTTTATAGACCACTTCGGAACAACAGCAAATACCTGACTCGTTTTTATGTGAGAATAAACGGTTCTTCTGCTATCGAGACTGAGTAGTCTGTTGTCGCCGAGAACAAATACTTCGTCCTTTCCTACTTTATGAGGGAAGGATGTGTATTCTTTCGGGAGCGAAGTGTAATCCTCGGTGTAGGTTTTTTGAATAAGATATTCTTCCTCAAGCTTTACACCGTTTCTGTAAACATAACCGTCTTTTATGTCAATCTCGTCGCCTTCCAGCCCGATAATGCGTTTTATTATTTTTTTTGTGTCGCCGCCGGTAGTTTCCACTCCGGTATCTACAACGATCACGTCACCGTAAGAGTACCGACCGAGTTTAGCCTTTAATGTATCGGCAATAAGAAAGTTTGTATCATACAGGGTCGGTTCCATGCTTCTTCCGCTGACAAAAATCGTTGTAAATACAAACGTTTTTAAAAACAGCAAAAGCATAAGCAGTATAATTACGATAATCATAACTATGTCCGCAATACCGCTTTCTTTTTTACCCGAAATTTTATTATATAAATCTTTCGGAGTTAAAAAATCACCCATAAAGAACTTTACACCTCTGTCAGTATATTTTACCATAAAAAATAAAATAAATAAAGTATTTAGTTATCTATATTTACAAATGTCTTTCTTTTTTTCGAAAATTAAAAGCGCTTTCGAGGAAAAATTTCTCGAAAGCGCCCGAATAAAACTTAATTACAAAAACAAAACATTGTTTATTGCGAAAAATCCGTCCGATTTAAAACCTATATAAACAACCTCGTCAAAGTCCGTGATGAGCTTCCCGTCCTGAGATTTAAAATCCTTTATATATAAAACCACGTTCTGCCAGACCTCTCCCTCGGGAACGTCAACCGAACAGCTGTATATCAATTCGTTTTCGCACCCAAGCGAAACGCCTATGGAAGCGACAAGCGTAACGGGCGAATTACAATAGACGTCGAGTTTAAAAATAGAATCCGTTTTAACCTGAACACATTTTTCATTCGGCTTATAGGAAATCAATCCGCTTTTTGAAGAAACGCCGCTTATATTCATCGGTCCGCGCTTTACGATAAGTGGACTGTTTTTATAGTACAGGACGTTTGCAATCATGTCTTTCGGGTCAGTGTCGCACACGAAATCGCCCAAACCTTCGGTATTACTGTAAATCAAATTTGTGCGAATAATGTCCGATATAGGGCATTTACACGGAATTATACCCGTCGAAACGGTTATTCCGTTTCTGTACTCCGCAACGGCAAAAGCAAACATAAGCCCCCCGCCGTTCACGCAGGAATATTCCGCAACATACTTGTCGTTTTCAAGCGTTGCGTTAAGAGTTACCCAGTTCCTCCAGGAAGGAATAGTTTGCCCTTCGCAAAGGTAAATCCGCAAATTTCTGGTTTTTACTTCGCTTCCGACGGCAACCTCAACCCTTACCCCGCCGGGAATAACCTTAAAAGAAAGTTGCGGTTCGCTCGGTCGTACTATCCTCTGCCCAGAAAGGAAAGCGCCGAAAAATAATTCCGAATTTCTCGTGCAATTTATATCGAGCGCATCCCTCATTCTCGGCGAAAAACAGAATAGAGTAGAAACTTTCGGGTTAACCCTTCTTATCGTGTCATGCGCTCTGTCAGCGTCAAAAGTAGTGGAATTAGTGGAAGTAAGCAGCGCAACAGGGCATTTGCAATATGGAGCGAACGAGTGAGAATCGACGCCCGCAATAAACCTTATGCGTTCCTCGTCAATTTCGCCCATTCTGTCCGACGAAAATTTATCCGTTCCTTTATACGCACGCCATCCTGCGCCGAAAAGCGCCACCGCACAGGTAATGCGGTTATCCATTGAAACGAGATGCCACATAATTTCCGCGCCGTATTTTACGCCGAGCACACCTATCTTATTAGTTTCAAGCCGGGCTTTTAAAAAGCTTATAGCATATGAAGCCACGCACGTCCACTCGTATCTGCAAGTTTCTCGCGCGGACCTCGGAACCCTGTCAAAATTCAGTTCCGAGTACTTTAAATTCGCATACTTAATATCGCTCGGATAGTTTGTGTAATTATCCGTGCTTTCAGTCTCGCCTTTATAGTCTATAAGCAAAACGTCGTACCCGAGCCTGACGTATATATTCATCAACTGAATATCCGTTTTATCCTCGAGGTCGGGAATGATAAGAATGGCGCTATGCTTTTTCCCGTCATCGTGACGAGCAAGTATGCCGTATATAAGAACCCTTCCTTCGGAGGTTTCTCTGCCGTTAAAATATACTTCGTTATAAACGACATCCTCCACCCTTTCGTCGCTGACAATACTGTCTCTGAGCGGCAAATCGGCAGAAAAGCCGTTATATAGCGTAAGCGGAGTGTAAATAGGATTAGCTATCATTTCAATTCCTTTTTCTTTTAAACTTTATCGCGAAACACTTAATAATATGCGATAAAGGCAGGTAATTATTTTATATTCGAATTTATCAACAGATTGTTTCCACCGTAGAGCCGTGCGTTGCCGTTGCCGGCGAAACAAGTATTTTCGATTGAATCCGCTGTTTTAATTCAATGACGTGAGATATAAGACCGATTGTAAAATTGGCACTCCTGAGCCTATCGAGACTATCGAGGACAACTTCGGTAAGATCCTCGTCGAGCGTTCCGAAACCCTCGTCAAGGAAGAAAAATTCAACCGGTTTATTTGTCTTTTCGCATATAGCTTGCGAAAGTGAAAGCGCCAGCGACAATGATACAAGGAAGGTCTCCCCACCCGAAAGCGTAGACACGGGGCGCCTGTCGCCGCAACTTAAATTATCCGAAACAAAAAAATCCCCGTCGTAAATAAGGTCGTATCTTCCGGAAGTAAGCAAAAGCAACGTTCTCGAGGCGTTAAACGAAATTTCGGACAAATATTCTTCGGCAATAAAATCCAATAAATTCCTCCCGTAAAGAACTTCTCCTAGTTTTATCAGCAAATTCATTTTGGAAGCAATCTCGTCTCTCTTTTCTCTGAGTTTTTCGCTTTTCTTCAAATTCTCTTCTGCATCCGAAAACTCCTTCGAATAAACAGCAAACCTCTCGGAACATGCCTTAAAATTCTCGCTTAACTCGTCTCGTTTGTCAAGTAAACTCTCGTATGAGGTTTCGTCAAACGGATTATCGGCAAAGAGCTTTTCCAAAAGACTCTTTAGAGAAAGCGACTCATTCAGCCGAGCCTCGTATTCGCTAACTTTTTTATTATACAATGAAACGATATTTTCGTCAAGCGCGTAAGCCTTAGCTTCTTCGGAAGAAGAAAACCTAGACTTATCGAGCAGCTCAGACAACTTGTCGGAAAACATAACTATTCTTTCTTTAAAAGCAGCTCTTTTACCTTCGCAAACAGAAAGTTTTTCTCTTAATAACGAAAGATTGTTTTCCGCTGCTTCTTTCCTTTTTAAAACAAGCTCAGCTTTTTGTTTTATATCTGAAATTTTCTTTTCGACATCCTCGATAGCCTGACTTAACTTTTTATTTGATGAAATAGAATAACCTGTTCGGCACTCAACTTCTTCCAGCGTTTTTTTGCATTGAATTCCTTCGTCCGAAAGTTCAGTCAGCTTTTCTGAAATTGATTGAATTTTTTGTAAAGAAGCTGCCTTTTTCGCTGTTAATTCGGCTATTTTAGCGTTTATGTAATTAGCTTTTTCCGTTTTGCTCTTTATTATTTCGATCTGTTCTGAAACAGCCGATACATCCGTGTTTACAAAACCGATGTCATCGATTCGCTTTTTAATCTCGGCTATTTTTCTTACGATTTCGCCGTGCACAAGCTTACCGAATTCCGTCTCGGTATAAGGTTTAACAGAGTTTAATTTCTCGGTAAAATAGTCATTTTCGGAAATCAATTCCTCCTTAACTGAAAGCGACCCGATATTCTCTATCAGACGTATAAATTCTTTTTCGGGTGACCCGCAACGCTGTAATTCCAAGGTTAACGAATTTAGTTGTTTTTCTGTTTCTTCCGCAAGTTTTTTTTCTCGCGAAAGAAATTCCGTCTGCTCCTTATAATCTATGCGCAATTTTTCTGTTTTATTGACCAAAGAAATATTTGCGTTCAAAACGGCTTGAACCGAAATATATTTCTCGAGTTCCGTAGATGCCTGTTTGCTTTGTTCATCAGATATAGTTTTTAAATCCTGTTCGGTTTCTTTAACCTTTGTCGATAGTTCGTCCGATAAATGGTTCAGTTTCGATAATTGTTCTTTTGCATCCGTTAAGTCTTTATCTGCTTTTAAAACATCGCGAGCATTCTCGACATTTGCCAAAGCATCTTTTTTGTTCAGAATTTTCTCTTGCGATTGCAAAAGTTCTTTAAGCGTTTCTTCGTTTTTTATATATTTTTTCTTATCCGAATACAATTCGCCGTCTTTTTTTATTTGACTTTCAAGTTCTGATAATTGCCTGTTTATCTCTGTTTTACGGGCTTTTTCGCTGTTTAGCAAATTTCTTTTCTCTTCCAGATACTCTTTTGTAAATATCTCATACGACTTTAGTTCGCCGTTAGCGCCCGCAAGCTCCGCCTGCGTTTCGCTTATCTTTTCCTTAAGTTTTTTACCGAGAAGAAAATCGTATTTTTCAAGACCGAACAGTTTGGAAACGCTTGAAAGTCTTTCCGCCCTTGACGATTTAACAAATGCGGCAAACTCGTTTTGAGGGAGAATAATACAGCGGGCAAACTCGTCATAGCTTACGCCTATAATCTCTTTTATCTTCTCGTTTACCTTTTCACCTTCGCAGAGAGGAATGGTATCGTTTTCCTTTAATTCAAACAATTCTGCAGATGTATCTATCAATCCACGTTTGTTAAGTTTTAGCGTTTTGTTGACCTTAAAAGTTCTACGCTCACCATTGGAAAGGACTTCGAAAACAAACCTTACATAAGCGTCACTCGATTTATTATTAAGGTACTCCTTAAGAGTTTGCTTTCTGGAAGTGCGAGAAAAGAGAGCATACAAAATACAATCGAGAATTGTCGATTTACCGCTGCCCGTTTTCCCGAATATGCCAAAAAGCCCTGCTTCACAGAGCCTTGAAAAATCGATTTCGGCTTTTTCCGAAAAACTGTTTATTCCTTTAAATTCAAGATATAAAGGCTTCATCGTATCCCCTTTTTCTATGTTTCGTCAATCTCCGCCATAAGCGATAAAAACAAATTTTTTAAATTATCGTCGGGATATTCTCCGTATTTTTTTTTGTAACACTCGTTAAAAAGTTGCTCGTCCGAAAGCTCAGATCTTCCCTTCTTTACAAAATCCTCGCTTCCCTTAAACTCCAATTTTAAAGACGCAATTTGAGGAAATTCACTTCTCAGATAGGAATTTTCGTCCCTAGAAAGCGGACTTGAAAGCTTCAACGTAAGTTCTACGAGATAATCCTTATACTCAGGCAGAATCTTCGCGCAATCCTGAACCGAAATGCAGGAAATTTTAGCAAGTTTTTTTCCTTTCGTTAGAGGTACCGTATGAACGTTTTCCGTTCCTTTATTTGTCAAATCAAATACCGTTACGGATTTTTCCACATTTATTTCGTCAAAGGAATACTGCAGAATCGACCCGCTGTATATAACATTTCTTTTTTTATTTACTACCTGCCTTTTGTGCAGATGACCCAACGCAACGTAATCACACTCGGGAAAAACCGACGGATCTACGGCTTTTGCTCCGCCGAGAGAAATCTCCCTTTCGCCGTCGGTGGTCTGACCGCCTATCGTAAACAAATGTGAAACAAGTATAGACGGAAGTTTGTCGACATTCCCTTCCATAGCCTTGTTCAGCCACCCACAAATGCGCTCCGAGTAACTTTCACCGGAAGCGCGTTCTTTAAAGCGAGCCTCCGTAGGGTATGCAAGAGCACCTACGTAAACTTTCTCGCCCTGGGCGTTTTCAAAAATCATATAACCGTTTCCGCTCTCGATAAGCTCGGTTTTCTGTCTTAACGATTTGTCCGAATAAAACTTTTTTTCAACCGTAAAGCGAGCGTTTGAATTATCGTTGACGCTTTCGCTGAAGAAAACGCCGTTGCTGCCCGCAATAGCGGCGGAAGCGCACAACCTTGTTCCGTCGTCATGGTTGCCCGGAATAACCGCCACAGGGCGTTTTTGTGAAATTTTTTGTATCTTCTCGAAAAAAGTTTGTTCTGCGTCGGCACTCGGAATAAACGTATCGAAAACATCTCCGGCAACGATGACAAGTTCAATCTCTTCCCTGTCTGCAATCTCTGCTATTTCGTCCAGAACTTCTTTCTGTTCGGGAAGCCGGTCGAAGTTTTCTGTTTTTTTTCCGATATGCCAATCGGAAGTATGAAGTATTCTCATTTCTTGTTATTAAAAAATAGTAACATAGGCAAAATTTAGCCACAATATTTAGTCTTTTTTTTTTACGTCTTCAAACGACTTGATTTTTCGTCCCCGTTAGTATATTATATACTAACGCGATTTTCGTTTAATCAATTTTTGAAATCACGCAAACGTTCCGAGCATTTTGCCATAGGGCAAAAGATTGGGTTCGTTTTAGATATTATACAACACTTTTATAGAAAAATCAATTTATAAAGCGGGAAGAATATGGCATTCTGTACTTTTTCAAAAGAATATAACACAACGGCATTCACGAGCGTCGAAAACGTATTTATATACGCATATATGCCGGAAGCCGACGAAAAATCAATTAAAATATATCTTTACGGATTATACCTATGCCAGAAATCCGAACAGTTTTCGCTTAAAGAAATGGCGGAAGCGCTTAACGAAACAGAGCAATCCATAATAGATTCCTTTAAGTATTGGGAAGAATTCGGGGTTCTGGACGTTATTTCCGAAGAACCGTTTATGGTTAACTATCTTCCTATCGGTTACACCGGAGCCAAACCGAGAAAAATAAACGCCGAGAAATACACCGAATTCAATCATTCCGTTCAAAAAATAATTTCCGGCAGAATGATTTCTACAAACGAGTATTCCGAATACTTCAAGCTTATCGAGGACTACGGCATCAAGCAAGAAGCTATGCTTATGATAGTTCAATACTGTGTTGATATCAAAGGCGACGATATAGGTTATAAGTATATTTCAACCGTAGCAAAGGATTTTGCCTCACGCGGAATAACTACGCCCGAAAAGGTTGAAAAAGAGCTTGAAAACTACATAGTAAGAAGCAAAGAAATAGTTCAGATTTTAACCGCGCTCAAACAAACACGTAAAGCAGAAATCGAAGACGTAAAACTCTTCGCAAAATGGACGGGCGAAATGGGTTTCGAACTCCCCTCCATAATTGTGGCGGCTTCCACAATTAAGCGCGGAAGCATAAAAAAACTTGACGAACTTATGGGAGAACTTTACGCGGGGAAAATTTTCTCGGTAAAAGAAATTACCGAGTTTTCAAAAAGCAAAAAATACGCTTTCGAACTCGCTGCTAAAATCAACAAAGAGCTTTCCGTCTACTGCGAAGTACTCGACCCCGTTGTCGACAATTACACATCCAGATGGCTTAGCCTCGGCTTTAACGAGGACGCACTTCTGCTCGTTGCCAATTACTGCTTCAAACGCGGAAGAAGAAGCCTTGAAAGCATGGACAAAACGCTTGAAAATCTCCACCAGAAGGGCGTTGTGGATTTCGACAGCATAGTAGACTACTTTAAGGAAATTTCTCAGAACGACGAATTCTTAAAGAAGCTTCTCGAAAGCACCGGGCAATCGCGCAGACCGAACGAATGGGACAGACAAAACCTGCGAGTATGGCGCGGTTGGGGTTTTACGGACGAAATGATCGAAAAAGCAGCAGCCGTTTCGCTTAATAAATCAAGCCCTATAGTATATATGAATTCTGTTTTGAGCAATTGGAAGAACAAGGGTTGGTTTTCGCCAGAAGACGTTATTTTAAACGGCGATTTCGGCAAAGAAACCACTTTTAACGCCAATCAAAACAAAGGGAAATCTTACGGATTTTCCAACCAGCGAAACTACACAAAGGAGGAACTCGACGCGCTCGTTACGGACGTTGACGATATAGATATTTAAAATGCATGGACTTATAGATATTCTCGAAAAACAATATGCCGACAAGCGTGCCGCTGCCGAGGCAAAGGCAGAAAACGCTTATAATAACGCGCTGTCTTTCCCGTCGTTTCGCGAAACGGAAAATGAGCTTAAAGAAATTTCTTTTTTAATAGCAAAAGCAGAACAATTCGATGAGGACGAAAGTAAGGCAATCGAGTACAAGATCAAAAGGGAACAACTAAAAGCACAAAGGCAAGAAATTTTAGACGAATTAAAAATTGACGAAAAGGACTTCTTCCCCGTTTATGGATGCAAAAAATGCTCGGACAGCGGCTATATTAACGGCAAACCTTGCGAATGCTTCGTCGACGGGTGGACTAAACTCGTCCTTTCCACCCTTGAACTTTCTCCGCTGAAAGATTTATCCTTCAGCGACAACAAGGTTACGGACGGAAAATTAAAAAAGATTTACGATAAAATGCAGGAATACGTAAATCAATTTCCTGATGCAAAGACGCACAACTTCGTATTTTCGGGGAAATGCGGATCGGGAAAAACTTTCCTTTGTCAGATAATCGCTTCCGAGCTTCAAAAAAAGGGATACTCCTCCGTTTTCATTTCCGCAACCGAGATTAACGAGAAGTTTTTAAAAATACACTTCACGCCGTATTCGGAAAGACCGGATTATATGTCCGCGTTAATTTCCTGCGATTTTCTCGTCATCGACGACCTCGGCACCGAACCTATTTACAATAAGATTACGGTGGAATATCTTCTCGCCCTTATCTCGGAAAGACTGTTCAGAAACAAGCATACGATTATTACGACGAATCTCGGACAGGATGAAATTTTAGCGCGTTACAGTGAAAGATTTTTTTCGAGAATTACCGAAAAAAGACAATCGGCCTTCATCTCGTTCGAAGATAATAATTTCAGATCAAAAAAATTTTTATAATATAAAGCATTTTCGACAAAAATTATTTGACTTAAATTTTTTATTGTTGTATAATAATAAACGTTCTTGCGAGTTAACCGCGCATCAGAACGGTTGCTGATATGGCTCAGTCGGTAGAGCGCGTCCTTGGTAAGGACGAGGTCA
>CAKQLR010000057.1 GCA_934254725.1 uncultured Clostridia bacterium
GGTCTGACGCGGGCGTTCTTATCCCGTACCGAGTTTATAAACGTTACGGCGATAAAAAAATACTTGAAAGCAGTTACTTCGCAATGAAAAAGTATGCCGATTTTAAGATAAAAACGCTCGGCAAACGGTACCCGACCGCAGTAAAAACGGGAATCGACCGTAAATATAAAAAGTATATTTCCAATTACGGTCAGTCCTACGGCGAATGGGCAGAGCCTACCGAAGTGCATATTACGGGTTTTAAGGATTTTGCCTGTCCGCACCCCGAAGAGACTACGGCTTATATAGTTTATATGCTGGAAACCATGACCGAAATAGCCGAAGTATTAGGTAAGCAAGACGATAAAAAGCGGTTTTCGGAATACGCCGAAAAGGCAAAAATCGGCTACGGCAAACTTATAGAATGCCCGAAGTTTTCGCTCGATACCGACAGACAGGCAAAACTGGTTCGCCCTCTGTATATGAATTTGCTTAGCGAAAAACAAGCCGAATTTGCCGCTAATCGACTTATAGCCGCACTTGACCGTTTTGATTGGCGGCTTGGTACGGGATTTTTGTCAACGCCGTTTATTCTTTACGTTCTTGAAAAAATCGACGTGAAATATGCGTATAAGCTTCTTGAAAACGAGCAGATGCCCGGCTGGCTGTTTATGCCTAAAATGCACGCCAACACCATTTGGGAAAGCTGGGAAGGCACGCAGGCGCAGGGCGGAATAGCTTCGCTCGACCACTACTCGAAAGGCGCGGTTTTGGAGTGGGTGTTTTCGGAAATGTGCGGCATCAAAGTAGCGGGCGAAAATGCGTTTACAATCGCGCCGAAAGCAGGCGGAAAATTCACTTTTGCAAAATGCGAATACCAAAGCGTTTACGGCAAGGTTTTTTGCGGCTGGCAAAGGGAAAACGGCGTAACGACGTATAAAATCGTTATTCCCGCCAACACGACGGCAAAAGTTGTTTTGCCCGACGGGGAGAGAACGGTACACGCAGGCGAATATGAATTTACGGAAAGTTGATTATGCGCCAAAAGACGATTGCTTTAATAGCGCGCGATAATAAAAAGTTCGATGTTGTCCGTTGGTCAAAGGAAAACAAGACCACGCTTTCGCATTTTAGCTTGTGCTGAACGGGAACGACGGAAAAACCCGTAGCCGAAGAAACGGGACTTACTGTAAAGGGGTATTTATCCGGTTCGCTCGGCGGCAATCTTGAAATCGGCGCGCAAGTTGCCGAAAAACAAATCGATATCGTTTTTTTGGGATCCGTTGCAGGCGCAACCGCCCGGAGGACTCATCCTGCAGAATGCTTGCGCTTACAAAAGAAAATCCGCAATTTCCTGTTACGTTGGGGATTGTGGCGCAGAAAAATATGTTTTAAAAAAAGAGCGGTAACTCAGCCGATTTTTAGCTGAGCTGCCGTTTTTTTTACTTTTTGTTATACGCTTCCGCGAGATGAAAGGCAAGCTCAACATGACAGGGAAAGAAACGAAAGTGCCGTTAATCGACCTATACGCGCGGTTTTTGTTTTTTATGCGCGCCGCCTTACACTCTTTCTGTCATTCCGAGCGTAGTCGAGGAATCTCGTGGAAACGAATTCTTTCTTCTTCCCCGCGGCGGGGTTTTACTTTTGTTTAAGTATTGCGCCGCGAGGGCTAAATAGTGCCGTTACTCAATTAACGCTTCCGCGAGATGAAAGGCAAGCTCAACATGACAGGAAAAGAAACGAAAGTGCCGTTAATCGACTTATACGCGCGGTTTTGGGTATTATAAATAAAAAACACTATTTATCATAAATCTATTGACAAACCCTATTAAATAGGGTATAATATAAATAGAAAAATAAAAGAAGGTGTGGCGTATGGTTCGCACGTTTATAGAATTGCCGATTTTTCGTTCGCGTTGGAATGATTTAGGCTTAAACGATACAGATTTGCGCAGATTACAAATAGAACTTCTTGCCGACCCAAAAGTCGGGGCGGTTATGCAGGGAACCGGCGGCGTGCGAAAAATGCGTTTTGCATTTGAACATCAAGGGAAAAGCGGCGGGGTGAGGGTAATTTACGTAGACTTTGAAATTTACGAAAAAATTTATCTGCTTACGGCATATACTAAAAACGAAAAGGAAAATTTAACAAAAGAAGAGCGTAATGAAATCCGCAAGTTAATTACTGTTCTTGAAAAGCAGTTGGAGGAAAATAACTGAAAAAATATAAGGAGGCAAAAATATGGCTATGTTTGACGATATTAAACTTGGATTAGAACAGGCAATAGAATATGAAAAAGGGAATTTAAAGGCAAACAAAACAACTTTATCTATTTTGCCTTTAGAAACTTTTACGTCGAGCGAGATAAAAAACATAAGAAAGCGCGCGGGAATGACTCAGGCGGTTTTTGCAAAATATATGGGTGTGTCGGTGAAAACCGTTGAGGCGTGGGAATCCGGGCGCAACCACCCGGAGGGCTCATCCTGCAGAATGCTTGCGCTTACAAAAGAAAATCCGCAATTTCCTGTTACGTCGGGGATTGTGGCGCAGTAAAATATGTTTAAAAAAAGAGCGGTAACTCAGCCGATTTTTAGCTGAGTTGCCGTTTTTTTCTTACTTTGTTATACGCTTCCGCGAGATGAAAGGGCAGACTCAACATGACAGGGAAAGAAACGAAAGTGCCGTTAATCGACCTATACGCGCGGTTTTTTGGTTTTTATGCGCGCCGCCTTACATTCTTTCTGTCATTCCGAGCGAAACCTGGGAATCTCGTGGAAACGGGTTCTTTCTTCTTCCCCGCGGCGGGGTTTACTTTTGTTTAAGCAATGTGCCGCGAGGGCTAAATAGTGCCGCTACTCAAACAACGCTTCCGCGAGATGTTTCGACAGGCTCAACATGACAGGAAAAGAAACGAAAGTGCCGTTAATCGACCTATACGTGCGGTTTTTGTTTTTTATGCGCGCCGCTTACATTCTTTCTGTCATTCCGAGCGTAGCCGAGGAATCTCGTGGAAACGAAACGTTCGGCTTGCTTTGTTATACGCTCCGCGAGATGTTTCGACGCGCTTCGCTTGCTCAACATGACAGGGGGGTGTCATTCCGAGCGTAGTCGAGGAATCTCGTGGAAACGAATTCTTTCTTCTTCCCCGCGGCGGGGTTTTACTTTTGTTTAAGCATTGCGCCGCGAGGGCTAAATAGTGCCGCTACTCAATTAACGCTTCCGCGAGATGTTTCGACAGGCTCAACATGACAAGTGGGGGTGTCATTCCGGGCATTTTATTTACTGTCATTCCGAGCGTAGTCGAGGAATCTCGTGGAAACGGGTTCTTTCTTCTTCCCCGCGGCGGGGTTTACTTTTGTTTAAGTATTGCGCCGCGAGGGCTAAGTGGTGCCGCTACTCAAATAACGCTCCGCGAGATGTTTCGACGGCGCTTCGCTTGCTCAACATGACAGGGAGAGGGTGTGTCGTTTCGGGCATTTTATTTTCTGTCATTCCGAGCGTAGTCGAGGAATCCCGTGGAAACGAATTCTTTCTTCTTCCCCGCGGCGGGGTTTTATTTTTGTTTAAGCATTGCGCCGCGAGGGCTAAATAGTGCCGTTACTCAATTAACGCTTCCGCGAGATGTTTCGACGGCGCTTCGCTTGCTCAACATGACAGGGGCGGAGGGAAACGAAAAAGAGAAAAGGGAAACGAAAAAGGGGCGGGATTGAGCCGAAAATCGGCTGAATCACCGCCCCTTTTTATGGGTGTGGGTTGAACTATTGTGTTTCTGGTTGGTTTAAATGAGGCACGATATATTCATTATATAACCGCAAGATTTCGTCATATGTAATATACCCTTTGCCTATTGCAACTTTGAAATACTTAAACGGAATAGCTTCATATACTTCGTATGGAATTATATCTTTCCAATCATCATAAGTATAAAGACCGTATTTTTCAATATCTGCTTGCATTGCTTTTTCATCGTATTTAAAGTTTTCATCTAAATCGAAAATTCCAAATACACCATTAATATCTGCAGGCATTGAAAGCATATCTTCTGCAAAAATATTGAAATGCCAAACCGTTGTAGGAGAAAATATTCTAACGGCTTTCGTTGTGATTGTGTAACTGTCTAATGTTACAATTTCAGAAATAAACTCACCGTTTACATATTTTCCACTATAAAAACTATGCCCTAAATAATTATTTACGTTGCTTTCGTCAATATAAACATACTTACGCAGATTTACTTCAAAGAATCCGTGCTCCCATACAATTCCTATGATATTGCCGTTAGAGAATTTTAAGTTGATTACTTTTTTTTCAACAGGCACTATTTGATCCGAGTGAAAGTTAACGAGTAATGTGCTTGCTTCTACTTTACCTGTTTCATGATTGAAAACCAACACTTTATCGTTATAAGTTAAATCTTCAACCTTTTTCTTTGTTCCGTCTGCAAGCGTTATCAACGTGCCCTCTATTAGGCATGATGCCGTGCTACTAGCCTGTATTGTTACGTCAGCCTCGGGCATTAAAAAGGTTGCATTTGCTGTATTGGCCGTGCCATTTGCGATATTAGTTGTCCCTGCTTTTATTGTAAAGGTTCTTGAATCGCTTTCTGTAAAAGTAATGGAATAAGTAATTGTTTCGTTAGCAACAGCTATATCTTTAATCGTTGTGCTCGCTGAATATGATTTTCCATTAATTATAATAGTTGCATTGTTTATTGATAGGGTAATACTATAGAGTTTGATATAAGTTATTGCTATTTTTACAATAGTTGCATCTTCATTTACTGTATACTTACCGTCAGCAATTACGCATCCAGCTATGGCTTGGATATTAGTTCTATATCCTGTCCGTTCTTCAACTTGAGGAACTGTGCCATTATCACCGGGATTCAAATATCTTACAGTCAAATATTCGCTACCATCTATTGAAACATCTAAATGAATTTTTTCTACCCATTTTCCATATAAAATACAGCTTGAAGATAATTCTGTAAATTTGCTATTTTCAGTAAAATCAGGCGAGGTATACCAGCCTTCGAATCTATAGGCATAAGTCTTATCATTATTTTTTAGACTTAAATCTTCAGGTCTAAAAGAATTCGCCTCAGTTGATTTTATGTTTTGTGCAGCTATCTCATAGTCGGAATTGTTTGTTACGTATTCAACAGTAAATACAACTAAACTTGAATCATAAAAAACGCCATAAAGCGTTAAATTTCCGCCCTTATTGATAATTTGTGTAATTTCGCTGTTGTGTCCGGCATCCTCATACCAACAAATAAATTTCAAGTCGCCGTCTTTAGGTATTGATAAATAAAAATTACTTTCTATTGTGTAAGACGTGGGGTTGTTATTTATTACATTGCCCGAAGATATAGCTCCTTCATCATATTCAATTACGTAAGTAATAGAATAAGTGATAGGAGTCCATTTGGCATATAGGGTGCACGAAGCAAAAATAGTTTGTCCTAATGCTTCTGTGGTTAGATCTTTATCAAAGTACCAACCAGCAAAAGAGTAATGCTCTTTAGTAGGTTCACTAGATAAATCAGAAGCAGAAATAGTGTATCCGTTAATACCAATGGCTATGCCTGTTTTTGGACTTATTGTGGTTGTACTGTTTGTGTCGAAAGAAATTGTGGCAATTGAACTATACCAAACGATATGGTCGTTTAGAATTCTTGAATAGTATGTGCCAGCTGACATATTCATATCAGCTGAAAATGTTGAGTTGCTTGTCTGAATATTTCCTAACGCGTTGACCGTTCCGGAAACGTAATAGGGCGAATCGGTGTGATACATCATTACATATGAGCCACTTGCGTTAACAATATTTAAGGTTGCGCCGGCTTCTTCGGTAGAAATGCTTCCGCCTAAATTATATCCGCTTCCATTCAAAGTGCCGTTTACTATCAGCTTCCCGTCTTTTTTGCCGTTGCCGTCTGTATTTGCGGTGTAGTATTGCGTGTAACGAACGCCACCAGTGGTAGGAGCGGAAGAATAAGGTAAGGCAACAAGATCGACATCGTTTCCGAGTGTTAGTGTTCCGCCATTGTTGACGGTTAGTTTTGCTCCCGGCAATATCAAATAGTCTGATTGTGTAAGGGACATAATTCCGCTACAAATAGTAACGTCCATAAAGCCAATAGGCAGAGGTTTGTTTTTGTCGTTTTTAAGGGTTACAGTTCCTAATACTGGGACCTCTATTGATATTGCCATAGAATTATCTGAATAGTCCCCGTAGATTTTTATATTGTCGCGATGATTTAGCTTTTTATTGTTTGTTGAATCTTGTGCTCTTTGATTGGTGCTGGTTATTTTTGTGTTAATTTCACTGTTGTAACAAGTAACGGATTTTTCTATATATGTATTGGCTTTTTGTTCCTCGGACATTGCAGATAAATTGTTGGAAACATTAAACAAGCCCTTCTCGGATTGAGTGCCAACTATAATTTGTTCTACATTGACTTCTTTTTCCAAAAAAGATTTTTTCATATATACATACACTTTTGCAGTATAAATCGCTCCTGCCATAATTTTAGTATAACAAGATATATTGTGCATAGTATATGCATTACTTGGAAAGACATTTTTATACATTGAACTGGCGGCTGATCCGCCCGGCCAGTCATAAATTGCTAAGGCATCAAAAGCAGTTGCACCGTTTTCTAATATAATTTGACCTGTTTCACTACCTTTGATATAACCATAAGCCATTACTTTGCAACTGGAAGCTACAGTTATTATGCCATTATTCATTATAACTCCACGGTTCATTGCCGCAGTTGAAGATCCGCTGCTTTGGCTATAGGCAATAGCAGCTCCAGCAATAAGTTGTGCGTTATCAGAAAGCGTTAAACAAATCGCAGTATTCAATATTAATGCTGAATTTACATTACCAGCACTATAACTATCCTTATTATATGATACCTCTGTAGCATTTTCTCCGTCAAAAGGAACTATAAGTTTTTTGCCCGACAAAGTATATTTATAATCGCTTTTATAGTTTTTAAAATCATCACCGGTAAGGGGAGACAATTTGGCAAAAGCGGTGATTACGTAAGAGGAATCGCCGTTTGCGCCGCCGCACAAGGTGATTGTTTCGCTTTGGGCGAGGGCATCTTCTATGGTGAAAAAGGTAGCGTTTGTGCCTGTGCCGATTTTTGCCGTTTGATATTTATAGTAAATGCTGTTGTTTTTTAATTCAAAGTTTGAATTGCTGTTAAGCTGAACGCCGCTGATTAAATAAGTTGAGCCTGCTTTTATTGGTTTGCCGAATTTATAACTAAACAAACCGTTCTCGGGAGTTTCGGCTAATCCGTTGGCGTTACCGAAGTTTTTGGCACTACTTGAAGAAGAAAAAGAAATGTCGTTATAAACGCCCGATAAATCAACGCCTGAATATGCCGAATCTACAGCCGTAAAATAGCACACCACCTTGCTATTAGTGTTGTTGGGGTCGTTCGCTCCGTTAAACAAATCCTTATTAATGGTATATCCGCCGCTTATGTAATTGCGGGTTATAACGCCTGTAAGGTTTACTTGAAGTTTGGCTATGCCGAACGAGGTTTGACTGCCGGAAGCAATAACGTAATTCTTGTTGGTAATGCTTGCAGTGGCAGTGTAAGTTCCGGCGTTTTTAACCTCGGTTACAGGGGTTGCCGCGGTTGAATCCGCGCCCGGCTCCTTATATGTAAGCGATATTGAAAGAATGTTTTCTATGGGGGTGCCGTTTTCGTCGGCTTTGTATGCGGTGGCGGTAATCGGGTGCGCCGTGCCGTCGTAGGTGAAGCCCTGGTTGCCCGACCACACTATTCTAACGGGGCAGGGGGCAATGGTGAAAACTTTTATGGCTTTGCCGTAAGAAACGTTGCCTACCTTGGAAATTATAAGCACGGCATAGGTGCCTGCCTCGGTGGGCAGTTTGTTTGTCCACTCGCTGTCGTCAAAAAATTTTTCGTCGGGCAGAGTTTCGTTTGCGTAAGCGGCGGGAGCCATGTTTTTGGCAGTACTTGCCGCTGCGTTTTTAGGCGCGCGGGAAACGCGCGATTGCGCGCTTGTTTGGTTATACGGCTTTACTTTATATTTTATGCTTTGCTTTATGCTTTGCTCGACTTCGTCGGGCAGGTCCCGACCGCTGTTGGGCGCAGTTTTTAAAAAATTTGCCTGAGCGGGGTTCCCGCTGAAAGCTACGTTTGGAATATCGATATGATTGTTCAGACCGAGGTCGTCGAATTTAAATGTGGCGTTTGCCGAGCCGTCTTGGCTGTTCGGCACGTTTTTTTGCTGGCTGATAATCCAATCGGCTGAGCCTATCGTGCAGAACAAACTTACAAAAAGGAGTACGACCAAAACGGCAAGCTTTATGCTCTTGCCCGAAAACGCGCGTTTTATTTTGCCTATTGCGTTGCTTGCTTTTACGGCTTTACCGGTTGAGTTTTTAGCCGCGCTTTCCGTTGCGGTTTGCGCGTTGAAGTTGTAAACTACGCGTTTTTGCACGATATGCACCTCCTTTTTGGATTTTTTTTGTTTTTTTATTTTTCTAATTCCCCGCGACGGGGGGGGGGTATACTTGCTTTCCCCAAGAGGCGGGGAAAGTGTCAAAGGCGAAGAATGAGCGTTTGACGATAGAGGATTGATATTCGATAATTACGTTTATCCTTATTAATTGAAAAGTAATTGCTTACGTAAAAGTAATTGCAACAATCCTCTTCAGTCTCGCTACGCTCGCCAGCTTCCCCGCAACTTTGGGGAAGCCAAGAATATAGAATAAATTATGCTAAATACTCCGAAACTCTTGGGAATAATTATCTTTCTTTATTTAATCCTAATCTGTTATAAATATCGGCGCACACAGAATCGAACATAACGTTAATTTCATAGTTCGAATATCGTAACACCGTTATTCCAAGCGAATTTAAATATTCGGTTCGCTTTTCATCTTTTTTCGCATTCGTTTCTTCGTAATGCTGTGAGCCGTCAATTTCTATTGCCGTTTTTATGTTTGCGCAATAAAAATCCACTATATAATTTCCTATAACTTTTTGCCGTCTGAAGCGATAGGGCAATGTTTTTAAACATAAATGCCATAGTTTGCGTTCTTCGGCGGTCATTTCTTTTCTTAATCGCCTTGATGAAGCGGTTAATCTTTCGTTTGAAAAGTTAAAAGGCATAAGACAAGAGAGGAAGGCGCATTATCAATTATAATTTTTAGAAACGCGGGCTTCTATCATAAACGAGCCGCCGCTTTGCAAATATTCATAAAAAGCGGCATATGTGTTGTGCGCAAGTTTAAACGTAACAGTAAAGTTCTTTTCGGTCGTGCTTTCGGTTACGCCTATTTCGCTTGAAAGAGCGCTCGCCCGCAAGCAATATTCGCCGTAACTAACGCTTTTTTCGCAATCAATGTTTGTTTTGCCGCCTATGTCGCAAGTAGCCGAGGGAACAATTTGGGCGGCGGAATAATTATCGTTTTTAATATCGGTAAAATTATCGTCTTTAATATCGGTAAAATAAAGGGTGAACTGCAAGTTCATATCCTTGGTGGCTTCTAAAAAGTCTTTCGCGTTGCCGCTTTTAAAGCCTACGGTGAACGAAATATTGCCGGTATCGGTCAAATTGCCTTTGCCGTCGGTAAACCCGGTGTAGTAATAGCTGAACCCGCTAACGTCGCTTAACGTTATGTAATTCTGGCTGTCGGTTACGGTGTAAACCTCGAAAGGAGAGGCGTTTACCGTGTATTTTACGTTGGGGTTTACTATTATCCATGACGAGAACCCAACGCATATTACCGTTATTACGGATAAAAGCGCGCATGTGAAGCCCGCCGTTTTTGCTTTTACGGCAGCAGCTTCAAAAAATTTATTAAGTTGTTGCGTAATGGCTTTTTTCATAGTGGGGTTCCGAGTGGTTTTATTCTTGTTTATTCTATAGTTACGTTTTACAGTTTATGATTGCTATTATATTATTGTTGCGCGTAGGGGGCTTTCTTCGCCGCGCCGGGGGGCTGTCATTCCGAGCGAAGCCGAGGAATCTCGTGGAAACGGGTTGTTTATGTTTTGGGTTCGCTTCCGCGAGATGTTTCGACAGCGCTACGCTTGCTCAACATGACAGGTAAAAAAGTTCTGTCATTCCGAGCGAAGCCGAGGAATCTCGTGGAAACGAAACGTTCGGCTTGTTCTGTTGCCCAAGCACGCTTCCGCGAGATGTTTCGACAGCGCTACGCTTGCTCAACATGACAGAGGGGGGAATATATCTTGCCCTCTCCAAAGTTGCGGAGAGGGTGTCACGCAGTGACCGGAGAGGATTGTTGCTTGAATATTCGTAAAGGCTTTTTTAATAAGGATGATATTAATTATTGAATATCAATCCTCTATCGTCACTCGGCTGTTGCCTCGTGCCACTTTCCCCGCCTCTTGGGGAAAGCAAGACCATATTATTTAATAGTGCCGCTACTCAATCAACGCTTCCGCGAGATGTTTCGGCAAGCTCAACATGACACTCTTTCTGTCATTCCGAGCGAAGTCGAGGAATCTCGTGGAAACGGGTTGTTTATGTTTTGGGTTCGCTTCCGCGAGATGTTTCGACAGGCTCAACATGACGTGGAAGAGCGGTTGACAACCTGAAAATTACATCGGGGTGACAGATTTGTGAAAAACGATATAC
>CAKQLR010000058.1 GCA_934254725.1 uncultured Clostridia bacterium
TTCGGTAAGGCTCTTGATGCCCTTGAATGCTTCTGAACCTATCTTCTGGATAGTGGAAGGAAGCACGAGTTTTGCACTCTTTGTCTGTCCGACAAACGCCTTAGGCATTATTGTGGTGTAACCTTCCGGAATAACCACGGTGCCGTCCTCGTTATCGGGCGTAATCTGCGTGTAAACGCTTTGAATGGTATCGCCCGCCTTGTTGGTTACGAACGGGAGGTTCTTATCGAGAGATAACGTTGGGTGATCGTCCGAAACCTGAAGCAAAATCTTCTTGGAGCTTATGCCGGTAAGGAGCCCCGTAATATCGGTTACCGAGTCGGAAAGATAGATTGTATTAAGGTGAGAACAAGAACTGAACACACTTGTTCCGAGCGTCATCGTGCCTGCTTTTGTCTCGGGGAAAGTGAATGACGTCATAGGCGCGGAAGAACCGAGAGCAAACGCCTTATCGCCTATAAGCGTAAGATTGCTTACCTGTTTTCCGCCGTCATCGTACGTTTCAAATACAATTTCTTCGATGAGTTTGTTGCTAACGAAAGCTTCTTCTCTTATTTCCTTTATCGAAGAAGGAATAGCTATGCTTGTAATCTTGGTGCTTGCGAAACCTTTCTTGTAAATATATGCAAGGCTTGCCTTTCCGTCCTTCTTTGCAAACGTTACGCTTGCAAGGGCGGAATCCGCAAATACTTCGCCGTCGACGGTTTTTTCCTCAACTTTAACGATGTTTCCTTTGCTGTCTTTGGTATAATTTATTAAGATTGTGTCTTCGCTCGGTATATAGAAGTTACTTACGAAGTAGGTAGAACCTATTTCTTCAACAGACGAAGGAATCGTTATCGCTGTGAGCGATTTACATTTATTGAACGCTTTATAGCCTATAGACTTAACGCCTTCGGGAAGAATTAAGGTGCCATTTGCCGTTTCGGAACCGCCTATCGGTGTTTCGGCAAAGCAGTACGCCGGGATTGCGGTTATTGCAGAGCCTTCTTCAAAGACAACGTCCGTTACACCCGAGTTATAGAAAGCACCCTGACCTAAGAATTTTACGCCCTTAGGTATGGTTACCTTTTTAAGCGACGCTATTCCTGCGAATGCATAATCTCCAACGTAAACGGTTCTTGCAGGAAGAACAACCTCCTCCAAAGCAGTACCGAAGAATGCCGTTACAACATTAAACGATAAGGTTCCGCCGTGCTTGTAAGCGCCGCCCTGGATAGTAAGAGGTACTTCCTCCTTTCCTTCGGGAGTTTCGCCAAATACTATCGTTTTAAGATTTTCACAGCCGTACTTTTTATTACTTGAAAGTGAGGTATGTCCTCTTCTGAACGCGCCGTAAGATATGGTTTCCACGGTGTAAGGAACGGTTATCGTTTCAAGAGACGCGCATCCGTCGAACAATCCGTAACCTATAGTTTTAAGACCTACGGGAAGAATAAGTTCTTTAAGATTGATACAACCTTCGAAAATGCTGTCGCCGAATTTAAGGTCGCTTCTTTCGCCGTCACGGAATACAATCTTTTCAAGCAATGTGTTGTAATAGAACGCTCTGTCCCAAACCTTTACGAGGTTTGCCCTTAACGTCAATTCGCCGGTTTTGCCTGCAGGCGAGTAAACGAGTTCGGAAACGAGATTACCTTCTTCATCTTCTTTCTCGATGTACAATACGCCGCTATCGGAAATAACAACCGTGTTACCTTCCGCAACCACTAAATTTTCTATTGCATTGCTGTCTTTGAATACGGTGAGCTTGGAGCCTGTTTCATCCGTCGCTCCGGTATCGTCGGAGCCGATTATTCCGAGTTTTTTAAGCGAAGCCGGGAGATAAACGTTTTTAAGACTGTCACAGCTTGCAAACGCGTATTCGCCTATTTCTTCTACGCCTTCGGGCACGATTATTTCTACCAGGTCGCCACAGTCATAGAAAGCCCTGGTTTTTATAACTTTGAGGCGCGAAGGTAAGTTTATATCGACAAGCGACACGCAACGGTCAAACGCGTTTTCCTCTATTACGAGGGCTGCTGCGTTTTCGCCGTCTTTGAACTCTACCGTAGTTAACAATTTAGCGCCGAAGAATGCCCTGACACCTATCGTTTCCACGCTTGCCGGGATTATTACTTTTTCAATCGACTTGCTTGCAAAAACGCCGTCGCTTATTTTTGTTACGGTTCCTGGTATTTCGTACGTTCCCGTTATGGTTCCCGGGAAGTAAACGATATTGGAGTAATCGCTGTTGAAAAGTACGTTATCCTTTTCTTTGAAGTTCGGGTTTGCCGGGGAAACTTCGATTTCCTCTATATTGTTGTCGCCGAAGATACCGCCTATTTCCATAAACGGAACGTTCTCGCCGAGATAAAGTTTATATACGTAGAATACGTCTAATCCGCCGTCGCCGGTATTGACAAACGTAGCGAACGCGCCGGTTTCGAATACGGCGTCCTGAAGAGAAGTTTCGACTCTTACGGCAATTTTTTGTATAGTTAAACTGCTACTTATACCGCCGAACGCGTACTTGCCGAGGCTTATAAGGTTTTCGGGAAGAACTATTTCATTCTTGTATAATCTTGTGCCGTAGAATGCGCCCTCGCCTATCGTCAAGGGTTTATCGGCTTCCGTTCCTTCGAACACTACCTTCCCAACCAAAGAAGCGGGTGCATAGAAGTCGCCTTCCAACCTGCCGGTGTAGGACTTGCCGTCCTGGTTTGCTACGCCGCCGAACGCATAAGGCTCGATAACGGTAACGTTCTTGGGAATGATTACGGTAGAAATTCTCGTACCTGCAAAGGAGAGAGAACCGATTGTGGAAACGCCGTCGGGAACGGTAAATTCACCGGTGAGACCCGTAGGAACGTATTCGAGCGTAGCCGCGCCGTCTTTGCCTCTTATGAGTACGCCGTTCTTGGAGTAGTATTCGGTAACCTCGTCCATAGCCTTGGAAACGTTTACTTCTACAAGATTGGTGCAGGAGTCGAACGCCTTACGGTCAAACGAAGAAAGTCTTGCGGGGAACGTTACCGATTGCAAGGAGCTGCATCTTCTGAACGCGTATTTCGCTATAGAAAGGGGCTTAGCGTCTTCGCTGTCGGTACCTTTGAATATTACGTTTACGAGTTCTTTACAGTCTTCAAACGCGCTTTCGTTGATTTCTTCAACGGTTGCGGGGATAACTATGGTGGTTATATTTTTATTGTTAAACGCATTGGTTTTGATTACTTCTACTCCGTCGGGAAGCTCGAGCGTGCCGATTACGGAATTGGGAACGACGAGTACTTCGGACTTCTTGGAAATTCTGCTGTATCCGCAGAGAACGCCCTTCGAGGAGAAGTATTTTGCCTTAACCTCTTTTGCGGAAGGCAATACGTTTATAGCTTTTAAGTTGCTGCAACCTTCGAATGCGGAGTTTGCGCCCGTTTCGTCACCTACTTCAACATGTTCCATAGAGGAATAGAAGTTGACTATCTGAAGGTTGGAGCAGTTCTTGAACGCGCCTGCATCTATGGTGATTACGGGGATACCGTTAACAGTTTCGGGTATGGTTACTTCGGTTACGAAGTTTATACCGTCACCGCCGCGTACGCGATAAGCCTTCGAATGGTCTTCGTCTTCTGTCGTGGTTTCTTCGTATTTGAATACGCTTGCCCAAAATGCGTGAAGAGTAATGTCTTCATTTTTATCGAAAGGATTAAGACCTTCGCCGTACTGGTTGGTGTATCTGGTATCACGACCCATCAAACCTCTGTACCAGCCGATGAACGCCATTTCGAAAGCGTCGTTCGCGGTAGGTACGGGAAGAGTGAATTCCGAGCCGAATGCTATTTCCTGAGTCAGTTCTTCTTCGGGAAGAGTACCGTAATCGCCGACGTCAAGCCTTACCATGTGCTTCTTGGGAATGAAGTATGCGTAAATGGTGATGTTTTCGTTTCCGTCGAATATATCGGAAACGTATTTCTTGCCACCGTCGGGACCTTTATCGGTCAGGTACCAGCCCTCGAAATCATAACCGTCGCGGGTAACTTCGGGAAGTACCAAAGCGTCGCCTTCCGCAACGTAAACGGGTTCGAGCTTATTGTCCTCGCCCGCTTCGAAAGATACGGAATAGAAATTGATATCGAACGTCTTTTCGTCGAGTACTTTATTGCTTCTGTCCGTAACCCAAAGTTTAACTGTGTATTTACCTGCTCCGGACGCATCAAACGTGTAAGAATATAAATCTCTTGCCGCGTAGGTTATTTCTCGACCACCATTAACGGTAAGGTGATAAGTCGTACCGTTCGCAACGGGTGCCCAGGTCAATACTCTGTTTTCATATTTTATTTCGTTGAATTTACTTGCCGAAACGACTATTTCATTCTCTGCGGAATTCAAAGATTCGTCGTTTGCTACCGCCTTTACCGAAATACTAACCGATTCGCCGGTAATATAAGGAGCAACGTTGAAGTAATACAATCCGTCTACTTTATCCTTAGTCGTAAACGTGCTGCCGCCTATCTTTACACTGTAGGAAACCGCACCTTCTACGCCATTCCAATAGAGAACGCCGTCAGAAATACGCAAGCCGTCGGGCATGAGAAGATTTTCTCTTACAAACGAGCCTGTAGCGGTATTCGAAGTAACGTAGCCTTTCTTGTAACCAGTTACGGTCACGTTTACCGTTCCCTTGAATTTACCTACGGAGTAAGTGATATCGTATACTTTTGCGGTAACCTTCTTTTCACCTGCGGTAACGGTTACGTAATAATAATCCGCAGACACTTCGTTCCAGGAAATAGTACCTGCATCCGCGTTGTAGTTGATATCCGTTATGTCGTCGAGAGCCTGCAGAACGAAAAGCTCTGCGGGAATGGACTTGCCGCCCGCGTTTGAATAAGCAACTACGCGGAACGTCATACCCTCTTCGGTCATATCGCAACCGGAGAAGTCGTACGCTACAAGTTCGCCGGAGGTTCTTTCAAGTCTTACCTCAGAATGGTTATGCCCTTCGTTATTGCAGATAACGGTAAGGAGATAGTAATCCGCGCCCTCAACGTTTTTAAACACAAGAGTGCCGGTATCGGATTCGGAAACTTCAAGCCCCGCAACCTTATTAAGACCTTTGTTGTTTACATATGCTTTACCGCTTGTACCGTTGCTGGCAAGAACCGAGATTTCATACTCGCCAGCTGAAAGAGCGCCGAAGTCAAACGCAAGATTGTTGAGATATGTTCTTTCGCTCTTGGCAGCACCTTCGGGTCCGTTAACGGTCACGGTGTATTCAAGCCCCGTACGAATTGCATTCCAGATGATGTTTGCTTTTCCGTCCGCAGCTACCGCTACGCTTACGGTAAGAGCTTTTTCACCCTTTTTCTGCCATACTGCGAAAAGCTTGACGTCCGAATTAACTTCTTCGTCCGTTTCAACCTTTTTGGTAAGTTTAGCGCTGTCATCGAAGTCGCTCAACCACCAACCGAGGAACTCGTAGTTTTCTTTTGTTAAAACAGGAAGTTCGCCCAAGCGGTGATTTACAGTCTTTGCGGAATAGCTATCCAGACGAGTTGTTCCGTCATAGAAGGAAACGGTAAACTCGTTATCCGTCTGTTTTACGAACTTACCGTATACGGTAACGTCGCTCTTCACTCCTGCGGAGAAATCGAACGGAACGGTTGTCGCTCTGTCTTTATACCATCCGACGAAAACATACCCGTCTTTTACAGGCGCTTCCGGAGTGGCAATTGCCTTGCCCGAAAGGACCTCTTTCGTGAAGGTTTTTCCGTCAACGGAGAAAGTAACCGTGAATTTCTTTAAAAATTCATACTGCTTCCCGTTCGCGGAAACCATCAGCCCGTCGCCCTGAACGGTGGCGGTAAATGTAGTTCCGTCTTTTGCCGTCAACGTAAGCACGCTGCCGTCAAACGTGTAATCACCGGAATATTCCTTGCCGGCTAAAGTGAGCGAGAACGAATCCTTTGTAACAGAAAACGTCCACTCGTCTTCGCCTTCGATCGCATAATAAACGCCCGTCTGAGTAAACTCAACGTCGGTGCCGGGTTTTTTACATGAAACGAAAAACATGCTCATAGAAAAAACCGCTATTATGCAAAGCAAGCCGATAATCGAATACCTCTTGGTTTTCATAAAGAAACCTCCTATAAAAAATTCTAAATTCCCTATGCGGGTATGCGCCCGCGTATTCATAATATATAATATTATAATTTTTCGATTAAAATAAGTCAACGCGATTTGTTTTAAATATCCGAATTTGCGCATTGTTTTTAGTTATATCTAATATAAGCTCAGGTTAGGGCGTGCAAAAAAATCACATAAATTTGGGTAAATTTTCCTATTATTCTCCTTAAAAACAATAGCGAAAAACAGCAAAAATCCGCAGACAAACTGCCTGCGGATTCCACTGCAATAATTATATATGTAGCCTTAAACACACATTAACGCCATATTTTTAAATTATTTTTTTCTTTGAAATATGCCTTTGAATAAGCTTGACAAGTTCCACAACGGGAATAACAAGCACCGACAAACCGAGCGCGATAAGATATTCCGTAATGCCGATTGCGGTAAAGTCAAACAGATCCGCTACGAACGGAATTTCGATTACAGCCGTTGTCAGAATGAGTGCGGCTACCATAGAACCGAGCAAGAAGAAGTTATGCGTTTTAAGGGAAAAAATCGAAGCTTTCTGCGAGCGCATATTGTACGAATGGAAGATTTCAGCCATGCTCATGGTTAAAAACGCCATGGTTATTCCGTGGCTCGATTGAGCCGTAAACGAGAAAACTCCGTTTTCTATATACGAGCCTATGAGGTACGCGCCGAGCGTAAGCACGGAAACAAGTAACCCTTGGTACACTATATCAAAACCTGCACCGTCGGAAAATACGCCTGCCTTAGACGAACGCGGAGGTTGCTTCATTATATCCTTTTCTGCCGGCTCCATACCGAGAGCAAGTGCAGGGAAGCAGTCCGTTATAAGGTTTATCCAAAGAAGGTGCGGAGCCTTTAAAATGGTAAAACCGAGCAGCTGAGCCGTAAAAATAGAAATAACTTCGCTCATATTGGAAGAAAGCAGAAATTGTATGACTTTGCGAATGTTTCCGTAAATCTCTCTGCCTTCCTCTACGGCAAAAACTATCGTGGCGAAGTTGTCGTCCGAAAGAACCATATCCGCAACGTTTTTCGTTACGTCCGTTCCGGTTATGCCCATTCCGACGCCGATATCCGCAGCTTTAATGGACGGAGCGTCATTTACGCCGTCGCCCGTCATTGCGGTGATCATTCCCTTTTTCTTCCACGCCTGAACTATGCGCACCTTATGCTCGGGCTGAACCCTTGCGTATACGGAATACTTCTCCACCGCTTTTTCAAACTCCGCATCGGAGATATTATCCAGCTCGGCACCCGTAATAGCTTCGGACGCATCTTTTATTATTCCCAATTCCAAAGCTATCGCAACAGCCGTATCTTTGTGGTCGCCCGTTATCATAACGGGACGAATGCCCGCCGTTTTGCATTCTTTAATAGCAGCTTTAACCTCTGGGCGAACGGGATCTATCATTCCGCATAGACCTATCAAGACGAGTTCGTTTTCAAGAGCTTCGGAAGTATATACGTCGGGCTTTCCATCGTGTTTTTTATATGCCGCGGCAAGAACCCTTAATGCTTTATCCGCCATGGATTTGTTTGCGCTTAAAATCTTCTGCCTGTCATCGGCTGTCAACTCTCTTACGCCGTTTTCCGTTTCAATATATTTACAACGGGAAAGCAGCTCGTCCGGCGCACCCTTCGTATACTGAACAAAACCGTTTTCCGTCGAATGAACGGTCGTCATCATTTTACGCGAAGAATCGAACGGAACTTCCCCCACCCTGTTTTCCGCTTGTGACAAAGCACGTTTATCTAAGCCGTTTTTCGTCGCGTAATTTACAAGGGCGCATTCGGTAGGTTCGCCTACGGCTACGTCGTTTTCGTCGGGTTCGGCGTCGTTGCATAATGTCATCGCCTTGCAAAGAAGTGCCCTATTTCGCGTGTAATCGTCCACAACCGTCATTTTATTTTGCGTGAGCGTACCCGTTTTATCCGAGCAAATTACCTGCGTGCTTCCGAGCGTTTCCACTGCGGTAAGCCTTCTTATAACGGCGGAACGCTTGGACATTTTTGTAACGCCGATAGACAAAACTATTGTAACTACAGCGGCAAGACCTTCCGGAATAGCCGCAACGGCAAGGGAAACGGCAACCATAAACGACGGCAATATATCGCTTTTGAAATCGAGCGAACCGTTATCGAGATACCCCCTCAACAGCCCCACGCCGAAGATAACGACGCATATGCCTAAGACGAGAATCGTAAGCACTTTAGAAAGCTGCGTAAGTTTTTGTTGCAAGGGCGTCTTTTCTTCTTTCGAAGCGGTGAGAGCTTTTGCTATTTTGCCCATTTCCGTATTCATTCCCACAGCCACGACAACCGCTTTCGCCCTGCCGTAAACCACGGTACTGCCCATGTAAACCATGTTTGCGCGGTCACCAAGGGGCACGTCGCCGTTTTCACCCGCTTTAATCGTCCTGTTGTGCTTTTCGCTCGGAACGGATTCGCCGGTTAATGCCGCTTCCTCGCATTTTAACGAGTTGCTTTCGATTACGCGGCAATCTGCGGGAATTGCGTCGCCCGCTTCCAAGACAACCACGTCGCCTATCGTAAGTTCATCGCTCTTTACGGTAACCTGTTTACCGTCACGCAGAACTTTTGAAGTTGCGGCGGTCATTTCTTTAAGCGCGTCCAACGCTTTTTCTGCTTTAGCTTCCTGCAAAACGCCGAGAACGGCGTTCAGGATTACTACAATCAATATTATAAATACGTCCGTGGGGAGTTCTTTTTCAACAAACGAAATTATTCCCGAAACAGCTGCGGCTGCTATGAGAACTAAAATCATCGGGTCAGCAAGCTGCTGTAAAAACCTTACGAAAACCGAAGTTTTTTTTCCTTCGTCAAGCTTGTTCTTTCCGTTCTCGGTTAAACGCTTTTCGGCTTCCGCACTGCTTATGCCGTTTTCGGCAGATCCTACAGAGCTTAAAACCTTGCTCTTTTCTTCCAGATAGAATTTCATTTTATCTCCTTTTATTTCAATAAAATAGTGCGATAGTGTTTGATTTAGGCGATTTTCAGATTTTAACCGCAAGTTTTTCTATGTTAAAACGGCAATACGCCTAAGTGCTGAAGCAATATTTTTAATCCGAGAAGCACTAAGATTATTCCGCCCGCAAGCTCGGCTTTCGATTTAAACCTGCTACCGAAAAGATTGCCGATTTTCAACCCTATCATCGAAAGAATGCAGGTTGTAACGCCTATAAGCGAAATGGCGAGATAGATGTTAACGCCTTCCAGAACGCCAAACGCTATACCCGAGGCAAGCGCGTCGATACTTGTTGCTATCGCAAGGACAAACATAGCTTTGAATGAAAAACCGTCGTCCTTAACTTCTTCCTCCTTGC
Organism: uncultured Clostridia bacterium; assembly: GCA_934254725.1. Lineage (GTDB taxonomy): Bacteria > Bacillota > Clostridia > Christensenellales > Borkfalkiaceae > RGIG3732. The sequence continues at coordinate 9,480 of CAKQLR010000058.1, forward strand.
GGAAAGATTCTATAATCATCTTTACGCCAAGAAAACTAAGAAACGCGAAAGCGATCCAATGGTCGAACGAGGTTATGTACTTTTCAAACATGCTTCCGAGCAAATAGCCCAAAAAAGGCATAAGCGCCTGAAACCCGCCGAACCATAAACCGACAGAAAGATAATGTTTGAGTTTTACCTTTTTGACGGATAATCCCTTGCAGGTAGCTACGGCGAATGCATCTGCCGAAAGCCCGATTGCAGTTAAAATCAATTCGATGATTCCCATAATTCACGTTCCTTTTTCACATAAAAAAATCCGCCCTGCCGTACCATACGACAAAGCGGACAAAGTACGACAAAAAGCCATACTTGTGTCTTGCTATTTAAGACAAGCCAGACCCCTTTACGAGCCGAGTATGTTGACTTGCCACGCCGAGAGCGCCATCTACTCCCACAAGTTATATTTACATATTAGCATATTGTTTTTGATTTGTCAATTTATTTATGACAATTTTTTCTATTTTATTTTTTTAAATTTTTCCCCTTGATATATCGATATATCCCCTTTTTCACGCATTATCGCGCAATATACACAGCCACGGGTGAGTTGCTTCGCCCGTGGCTTGAATATAAAACTTTTTTTAGGACATAAATCCTTTTTTCAATAAATCACCGAACAGAACGCGCTCTATCGGCTCGTCGGTTCGTATAGATATAAATCC
>CAKQLR010000059.1 GCA_934254725.1 uncultured Clostridia bacterium
ATGTCATAACAGTATATGTGTCAAAGGTAAGCGCAGCGTATGGGGCGATACCGCATAAGACAGATAGCTATTATGTTTTCTTATCCGGTATTTTTTTATTTCGGGAGAAAGAAAATGAATTTTGTAAAAGACGACGTAAAAAAATTGTATCGCAAATTTCTCGCTTCGTCTATGTTAACAGCTCTCGCCACGTCTATATACAGTTTTGTGGACACTATTGCCGTCGGGCGTTTGGAGGGCGATTTAGGTGCGGCATCTATGGCGGTTATCACTCCCATTTACGGCGTTCTGATATTCCTTGCTATATTTATAGGCGTAGGCGGTTCCGTGCTTATGAGTAACGCAAAAGGCAGAAACGAGGAGACCGAGGGCAATGAATATTTCACCGTAGATATTGTAATAATGTCCGTTTTATGCGCAATATTCTGGATATTGTTTATAGTGTTTCCAAAACAGATATTGACGTTTTTCGGCGCAAATTCCGAACTGCTGCCAAAAGCTATGGAATATACGGAATGGATTATATGGTTCTTTCCGTTCTTCGTTATTCCTACATTTATAAGCGCGTTCATACGTAACGACGGAGCGCCCGTTCTTACGATGGTTGCCGTAATAATCGGCGGCACTATAAACATCTTTCTTGATTGGTTTTTAGTCTTCCCCATGAAAATGGGAATGCGCGGAGCCGCTATTGCTACCGTAATCGGCACGGTCGTTCAAGTTCTGATTATGTGCAGCAGGTTTTTCGATAAAAAATGCAGATTAAAAATCGCAAAACCGCACCGTTTTTTCAAAAAAGCAAAAAATATTCTTTCCGTCGGCATAGGAGCAAGCATACTCGACCTCGGTACCGTGATTATCGTTATAGTGATGAATAATTCCATAAAGCAATACGGCAGTAACTCAGAGCTTGCCGTTTACGGCGTTCTCGCCACGCTTACTTCGCTGTTTCAGGCGTTGTATTGCGGAGTCGGGCAAGCCATACAACCGCTTGTTTCTGCTAATTACGGGGCAAACGAAACGGATAGAATAAGACAAATTTGGAAAATGTCCCTCGCCACCACGATTATTTTAGGGGTGCTGTATACGGTTCTTTGCGAATTAGTTCCCGCGCAAATAGTAAAAGTGTTCGTTACCGCCACGCCCGCAGTTATCGATGCCGCACCTGAAATCGTAAGGCTTTATTCTATCATGTTTATCGCACTCGGCGTCAACGTGTTGTCCGCTTATTATCTGCAATCCATTATGAGGGATAAAGCCTCGATGCTTATCGCGGCACTGCGCAGTATCGTTGTCAGCGGTATTTCAATTCTTACACTGCCTTTAATGCTCGGTATCGACGGCGTGTGGATTGCCCTGCCCGTATCGGAATTTTCAGTTGCGATTTTCGCAATCGTTTACATTTACGCAGTCGCAAACAAAAGCAAAGAAGTCGAAAATATTCAACGCTGAAAACTCCCGAAAAATTTTCGTCACGCACACATCGACAACGCAAAATTATTTGACACAGCGGCGGAATTCTGCTACAATAATCGCAATAAAACAAAATATTTGCCACCGGGCAAAAGAATGTAAAGCATTCATATACTTATCGTTAGGTCTTTGAAGATAAGTACATGGGTGCTTATTTTTTTGGAGGTTTTTATGAAAAAGCTTAAATCAATCGCAAAATATTTCTCCGTGGGAGAAATTTTGTTGTGGAGTTTTTCCGTGATTTTAATAATCGCTTCATTCTGCGTTTTCGACAGAACAAACTACCTGACGCTCGCAGCTTCCCTTATAGGCGTAACGTCGCTTATTTTCAACGCGAAAGGCAACCCGACAGGTCAGGTGCTTATGATTATATTCAGCTTGATTTACGGGTATATATCGTTTGTTTTTACATACTACGGGAAATGCTTACGTACATCTGCATGACGATGCCTATGGCTGTTTTTGCTTTGATTTCCTGGCTGAAGAACCCTTATAACGGCAATAAGGCGGAAGTAAAAGTAAACCGTTTAAAAAAGAACGAGCCGATATTTATGTGGCTTATCACCGCAGCGATAACGATAATCTTTTACTTCATTTTAAAAGCGTTCGATACCAAAAACATAATACCGAGCACTATATCCGTTACGACGAGTTTCCTCGCAGTATACCTTACTTTCCGTAGAAGTCCTTTTTACGCGATAGGCTACGAGGCAAACGACGTAGTGCTTATCGTTCTGTGGACACTTGCTGCTTTTGAAGATTTATCCTATATTTCTATGATAGTTTGTTTTATAGCGTTTCTCGCAAACGACATATACGGTTTTATAAGCTGGCGTAAAATGGAAAAAAGACAAAACGAAAACATTTAAATACTTCTCTGCTCGCCCGATTAAAAACCGCGAATAATTTTGCAGAGATTATCCCTTTAATTGACTTTAAAGCCGAAAAATGCTAACATAGAGAAATGATTGCTATTATCGCGGAAAAACCGAGCTTAGCCAGAAACATTGTTGCGGGGCTTGGCACGCTTACAAAGAAAAACGGATATTTCGAGAACGACGAATATATCGTCACATGGGCATTCGGGCATTTGTTTTCCCTTTGCGACGTGGAAGATTATTGCACGGCTTCCGAAAAAACTTTAGACGAAGACTTTTCGCCCGAAGTTATTCCGGACGAAACCCTTGCTTTAACCGAAACGCAGGATATCGAAAGGGAAAATTCCAAAGAGGAAACCGCTCAGAGAAAGAGGAAACAGAAATGGACGATGGACAATCTCCCCTGCTACCCAGAAAAATTCCGTTTTAAGCTGAAATCGGACGACGACGGCGTTAAAAAGCAATTCGAAACGATAAAAAAACTTCTCAACCGCGACGACGTAACCACGGTTGTGAACGCGGGCGACTCGGACAGAGAAGGAGAAATTATCATAAGGTTATGCGTTTCCAATGCCTTCGGCGGAGACGAATACAAAAAGCCATTCTATCGCCTGTGGCTGCCCGACCAAACCCCGCAGACGGTTAAAAAAGCCTTTTCCGAGATGAAGCACGAAAAAGAATATTCCCTGCTTGCGGATGAGGGCTTTGCGAGAACGTACATAGACTGGCTTTACGGGGTAAACCTTACGCGATACGTCACGTTAAAGACGGGGTCGCTTCTACGTGTGGGCAGGGTTATAGTGCCTATAGTTAAAGCCATTTACGACAGAGATACCGAAATAGAAAATTTCGTTCCCGAGATATACTACGCCCTCGTCTCCAGAGCGGAAACCAACGGAGAGATTGTAGAACTTACTTCCAGATATAAATTTTCAAAAGACGAAAAAGCCAAGGCAGAACGCTGTTGCGAAAGAATGAATATGCTCGAAGCGACGGTTACGGAAAAGAAATCCAAAAAGGAAATTCTCCCGCCGGGCAAACTGTATTCGCTTACCAAGCTGCAAAACTTCCTCGGCAAAAAGTACAAAATGCCCATGGAGAAAAGCCTTGCCGTCACCCAGAAGCTGTACGAAAACGGCTACGTAAGCTACCCGAGAACGAACTCCGAATACCTCGCCACCAACGAAAAGGACAAGATAAAAAAGATACTTTCGGACGTTGCGACGCTCGGCTATCCCGTGGCTTTTAAAGACAAGAAAACCATATTCGACGATTCCAAAATAGAGTCCCACTCGGCACTCACCCCCACCTACAAAATACCGTCAAAAGGGTCGCTTACCGAGGAAGAAAACCTTGTGTATTCCGCGATTTTAAGGCGTTTTGTAGCAGTGTTCTGCAGCGAGGACTGCGTTGCCGAAAAGACCGAACTGACTGTCTCGCTCGGCGGAAAAGAAGATTATTCGCTTAAAGGCACGGTTATAGTTCAACCGGGGTGGACAAAGTACGACGGCGGAGATAAAAAGGATAAACTTCTGCCAAAACTGAACAAGGGCGACAAGGTAAACGTAAACTTTGCCCCCGAAGAAAAGCAAACCACTCCCCCGAAGCACTACACGATAGAAACGCTGAACAACTATCTGAAAAACCCGTTCAAAAGCGATAAAGCCGACGCGGAAAACGACGACGAGGATTATAAAGCCATTTTCAAGGGGCTTGAACTCGGCACCGAAGCTACCCGCACGGGCATAATAGAAAACGCGAAAAAGAACGGCTATATTTCGCTCAAAAAAGACGTGTACTCCATCGAAAGAGAAGGCAGATATTTAATTGAGCAGCTATGCGAAATGAAAATAAGCATGGATAAATATAAGACGAGCGAGCTCGGTCAAGCCCTTAAAAAAGTCTACCGCGGCGAGATAACCGTAAACGACGGCGTAAAGCTTGCCCAAAAGGAGATTTCCGAAGTTTTCGACAGAGAAAAGACGGAAAGCACAGGCTTCTACGGGCAGAAAGCAGGCGTGTGCCCCGTTTGCGGCAAAGACGTTATTAAAGGGAAATACTCTTTCGGCTGTACTGGCTACAAGGACGGCTGCACCTTCCGCATCAACAAAACCATACTCGGAACGACTTTACTTATATCCGACGTGGAGAAAATTCTCTCCGACGGAATAAGCGAAAAAATGTCTTTTGTTTCCAAAAAAGGTAAGACTTTTGACGCAAAATTAAAGCTCGATAAGGATAATAAAATAGTATTCGATTTTTCTTAAAACAGTTATTTCCCCTTTTTAGCAATTGTCTGCGACAGGAAAGCGGAATACAGATAAAACATTTTAAAAGGGCAGGGAGTTTAAACACTCCTTGCCCTTTGTTTTTACAAAAAACCGCCTTTTTCGCGCATTATCGCGCATATTCGATTAAACCGACGAAAGCCGTACAACAGAAATTTCATTCCTTACACATAACTAAACGGCTTGTTTTTCAATCTGCTTGGGTTTATCTTCGCCGCGTACGACCGCGCCGTCAATCACCACTTTTTCGATGTTGCCCTTAGACGGCACTTCGAACATAACGTCCGTCATAATGTTTTCCAGAATGGTCCTCAGTCCCCTTGCGCCCGTCTTTAAAGCGATTGCTTTTTTAGCGACTTCCGCAACCGCGTCATCCGTTACCTCCAAAAGAACGTTGTCCATTTTGAAAAGCTTCTGGTACTGTTTGACGAGTGCGTTTTTGGGTTCTTTCATAATTCTGCAAAGGGCGTTTTCGTCAAGCCCGTGCAGACTTACGGTAACAGGAATTCTCCCCACAAACTCGGGAATAAGACCGTATTTGGTCAGATCCTGCGGCTGAATATCCGCAATATATCCGTCGGATAATTCCTCTACCTTTTTCTGTTCGGAAAGGAAGCCGATATGGCTGGTCTCCTTTCGCTTTTCTATAATTTTATCAAGCCCGACGAACGCCCCGCCGCATATAAACAGAATGTTTGTGGTGTTTATTCTTATGCACTCCTGCTGCGGGTGCTTTCTGCCGCCCTGCGGAGGAACGGAAGCTTCGGTGCTTTCTATAATTTTAAGAAGCGCCTGCTGAACGCCCTCGCCCGAAACGTCGCGGGTAATGGAAACGTTCTCGCTCTTTCTTGCGATTTTGTCGATTTCGTCGATATATATAATACCCCTCTCCGCTTTGTCGATATTATAATCGGCATTTTGAATGAGTTTTAAAAGGATATTTTCAACGTCCTCGCCCACGTAGCCCGCCTCGGTAAGGGTGGTTGCGTCGGCAACGGCAAACGGCACGTCGAGGATTTTCGCCAAGGTACGGGCAAGCAAAGTTTTACCGCAGCCCGTAGGGCCGAGCATAAGAATATTGCTTTTTTCTATCTCCACGTCGTCCTTTGCCTTTGGCGCGTTAATGCGTTTATAGTGATTATATACGGCTACGGAAAGCACTTTTTTAGCTTCGTCCTGACCGATAATATACTTGTCGAGTTCTGCTTTTATTTCGGCGGGCTTCAAAAGACGGAAGTCCTTATCGGACGAATTCGCCTTTCTTCCTTCCTCTACCATATTGCGACAGAGGTCTATGCACTCGTCGCAGATATAAATTCCGTTCGGTCCCGCTATAAGCTTCTGAACTCTGTCCTCTTCCTTACCGCAGAACGAACAATAGTTTTTCATTTTGTCCATTACATTCTCCGATTATTTCTTGGTTATAATTCTGTCTATGAGACCGTAATCGAGCGCGTCCTCCGCAGAGAGGTAATTATCCCTGTCGGTATCTCTTTCTATTTCACCCAGATCTCTGCCGGTATTCTCTGCGAGTATCGCGTTGATTTTTTCCTTGATTTTCATAATATGGTCGGCTTGGATTTTAATATCGCTCGCCTGACCCTGCGCCCCGCCGAGGGGTTGATGAATCATAATCTCGCTGTTGGGCAGAGAAAATCTCTTTCCCCTGGTTCCGCTGGAAAGCAGGAACGCGCCCATGGAAGCCGCCATACCTATGCATATGGTGCATACGTCGCAGGAAATGAAATTCATCGTGTCGTATATCGCCATACCTGCGGTAACGCTTCCGCCGGGGCTGTTGATATAAAGCGAAATTTCCTTGCCCGGGTCCTTGTTTTCAAGATACACAAGCTGAGCAACCACGGTATTCGCAACCGCGTCGTTAATCTCACCCGTAAGGAAAATAATTCTGTCCTCGAGAAGGCGGGAGTATATGTCGTATGCTCTTTCTCCTCTGTTAGTCTGTTCGATAACGCTTGGAATTAGTGCCATAATTTTTCCTCTTATATTTTTATTTAAGATAACGAAAGGCGAGCGGATAACTTTTTTAGGTAATATTATCCCCCGCCTTATAAAATGCGTTTTCGCCTTAGTAAAAGTCGTAGTCCGATTTAGCCGAAATTACTGAATGTTGTTGTTCTCTTTAAGGAACGTAAAGAGATTTTTAATGATAAGACTGTCTCTGAGATAATTCTTCTGACGGTCGTTCATAGTGCTCTTATATTCTTCAACGGACTTCTTGCTCTGCTCCGCAAGCTCTTTGATTCTTTCGTCGAGCTGTTCGTCGGTGCAGGTAATTTTTTCGGTTTCTATAATCTTATCTATAACAAGCTGATATTTAGCGTTTGTTTCCGCCTGTTCTCTGTAATTCTTACGGAACTCTTCCATAGTGGTGCCGAGGTATTTGATGTAATCGGCAAGTTTAAGCCCCTGATACATAAGCTTGTATTCGATTTCCTGCATTATGTTATCTATTTCTCTTTCTACGAGAGCGTCGGGGATAACAACGACGCTTGCGTCGGAAATAGCTTTGAGGAGTTTGTCCTCTATTTCTGCTTCGGCTCTTGCCTTAGCGCTCTTTTCAAGCTTGCTACGGGTTTCCGCTTTATAAGCTTCCAACGTATCGAAACCTACGGCGTCCTTTATAAATTCGTCGTTAAGTTCGGGAAGCTCTTTCTTCTTGATCTCGTGAAGCTTAATCGCAAACACAGCGTCTTTACCTTTAAGATCTTCCGCATGATAATCTTCGGGGAATTTAACGTTGATGTCCTTTTCCTCGCCGATGTTCATACCTACTATCTGTTCTTCGAAACCTGGAATGAACGAACCGCTGCCGAGAACGAGGTTTTGCTTTTCTGCGGTACCGCCGGCAAATTTAACACCGTCAACGCTTCCGCTGTAATCAATAACGGTGGTGTCGCCGTTTTCTGCGGCTCTGTCCGTTACGTCAACAAGGCGAGAATTTCTGTCCTGAAGCTTATTAAGCTCTTCCTGAACTTGGTCGTCGGTTACATTATACTCAACTTTTTCTATGTTTATACCCTTATAGTCGCCGAGTTTGACTTCCGGCTTAACGGGAACGATCGCAACCATAGTGATTCCGTCGTCGTCGAGTTTGTCGATTTCGACGTCGGGACGGTCAACGGGTTGAATCTTTTTGTCTTTTCCTAAAATTTCATAATAATATTTGGGAAAAGCCTCGTTGATAGCATCTTCGTAAAATACTCCCTTGCCGTAAGTTTTCTCGAGTATAGCCTTGGGAACGTGTCCTTTTCTGAACCCCTGAAGAGAATATCTGCCCTTTGTTTTGTTATAAGCTTCGTCCTGAGCGGCAAGCCATTCTTCCTTGGTAAGGGTGATGTAAATCTTTAAGGTACTTTTTTCGCCTTTTTTGGTTCTGTAATTCATAATTAACTCCTAACAATACTTTGTTTCGCCACAATATTTTACCAAACAACGAAACAAATGTAAAGTTTTTTTAACGAATATTTTACTTTTTTATTTTTTTATTATATAATATCTATTATTGAGCTTGTCTGATTTTACCGATTTCCGCTTTCAGCACAGCAAGCCGTACGGAGAAATTTATGCCACAGGACGCATTCACACTTATACACGCCGCAAAAGAACTGAACGAACTTTTGTCGGGCGGCAAGGTAAACAAAATAATTCAGCCCGCGGCGGACGAAGTTTTTATACTCTTCTACACGGGCAAGAACGTAAACATAGCCGTTTCGGCAAACGCGCAGACCGCGAGAATCTGCCCGACGGACAGGCAGGTAAAAGCCCCCGCCGTCGCCCCGAACTTCTGCATGCTTTTAAGAAAGCACCTTTCGGGCGCAACCGTAAAGAGCGTGGAGAACGTAGGCTTCGAAAGAATTACAGTTATAACCTTCGAGGGGAAAAACGATTTCTTCGAACCGACGGAGAAAAAACTCGTCTGCGAGATAATGGGCAAATATTCAAACGTGATACTCACCGAGAACGGCAAAATTTTAGGCACTCTCAAACCATCGTTCGGGGATATAGACAGTGGCAGAATGCTGCTGACGGGGCTTGATTACAAGTACCCGCCCGCGCAGGATAAAATAGAAATAACCGATTTAACGCGCGTAAAAGAGGCTTTTTCTGATTTTCCCGAGGTTGACGGCGGCTACTACACGCAAGCCGAGATAAAAGGACTGTCCTCTCAGACCGCAACCGAAGCGGCTTCTGCGTTCATGAACAAATATTCGCTTTCTTCTATTCTCGGCAAGGGAAACGAATACGCCGATTTCCTTTACGATTTTCTTCTCACCCCCTCCTTTCAACCGAACGTTACGCTGAGCGGCAGGGAAGATTTTTTCCTGTTCAATTATAAAACGATAGGCGGTGAAAAGAAGTACTTCGACACGCTTTTGCAAGCGGAAAAATATTACTTCGACAAAACGGAAAACGAAAAAGATTTCAGGCTTCGCTACAAAACTTTAAAAGAAAAAATAAGGCAACAGGAAAAAAAGCTTTTAAAGAAGAAGAACTTAACGGAAGAAAAAATTCTTGCCTGCTCGGACGCGGAAACGAACAAGAAAAAAGGCGAAATTTTAACGGCTTACCAATACGTCGTACCCGCGGGCAGCACCGTTTGCGAACTGCCAGATTTTTACTCCGAGACGGGCGAAAAGATAAAAATAACACTTGACGGAACGCTTTCGGCAAACCGCAACGCGCAAAACTATTTCAAGAAATATCAGAAGCAGAAGAAAACTCTCGCGGCGGCAGAACCTCAGCTCGAACAGACCCTTTCCGAACTGAACTACATTTCCGACCTTTACGAAGAACTTGACAGATGCGAAACGGCAGCGGACTTCGACGCGTTAAAAGAGGAAATTCGCTCCGCAGGCTACCTGCACGAACAGCGCAGAACCGACAAAAAAGAAAAGCCTTCCACCCCGAAAACCTTTGAAAAAGACGGTTTTTTGATTTTAGCAGGCAGAAACAACCTTCAGAACGACAAGCTGACGGGCGGAGCAAACAAACACGATATGTGGTTGCACACTAAGGACTTCCACTCCTCTCACGTCATTATAGAAACAAACGGAAAGCCCGTCCCCGACGATGTTTTGCTGTTTGCTGCGGAAATTTGCGCATATAACTCCAAAGCACGCGGCGGAGACAAAGTGCCCGTGGATTATTGCTTGAAAAAATTCGTAAAAAAGCCCCCCAAGTCAGCCCCTGGAAAGGTTATTTATACCGATTTCAAAACCATTCTCGTTACACCGCACTCACACGAATAATTATACGAAAAGCCTCGTTTTTACGCGAAAAACGAGGCTTTTTAATCAGGCTTATAAAATTAATTCAAAAAACGTAGCTTTTCAGTACATTCTGTCCGTAGTAGTTCTGAACAGAGAATCGCTGAAAACCAGCCCCGTTCCTATAGAGGAGAAAACAAGGTTGCCCACTATTATCGTATCCACCATGGCGAGCCGCTCGGGCGAAATAGGCAAAGCCCTACCCTGCCGGTCTACCCTGTAC
>CAKQLR010000060.1 GCA_934254725.1 uncultured Clostridia bacterium
TAGGATTATGATTTTCCTCTGACTCCGTCATCCGGGAGTTCAAATCTCTCCACCCCAGCCACGGATGATGTCGAATTTGTCTCGACGGAAAAGAGACGAATTCGGCATTTTTCTTACCGTTTTTAAGGAAAAATAGGGGGGAATTACCTATTTTACCACGAAAATGACCGAGTTAGAATGTCTCGATTTGCCGAGACATTAACGCCCCCCTATGTAGGTATGATACTTATATACTGAATATGTAGGATTTGAATATTGATAGACCGAGCAGAGGAAAATCTGTTCGGTTTTTTTTGACCAAATGGGGGTCCGCAAGTGCGGACCCCCATTGCTTTCCAAATGTTTTAAAATATGTTATACTATAAGCATAAAAATGGGGTAGGTGTAAGGAGTAGCAGATGAGACAAGAAAATGCTTTCAAAATCAGGCTTATAAAATTACTTGAAATACTGCGCCAACATTCGGATGAAGATAATTATATGTCGACAACCGAAATAATTGAAAGGCTTGCGGCGATAGGAATTGTTTGTGACCGAAGTGCACCTTGTTGCCGATTTTATACTCGGTTGGGGAACGGAGGACGAAAGTCTTGACGGAATACTCAGAATGTTTTCCGCATATACGGGAACTTCTGACGGCGGAATTTTCGCAGCGGCGCTTCTCGGGCTGTTCGGAATGGTTCTGGAGGGGCTTGGTATGTTCGGAATATACAGGCTTATGGCGGAAAAATCCCCTGAATGTGCGCACGGTTACCGCTCGGGTATTTTAGGTTATCTTATGTTCGGCGCGTGCGGGTATCACGTTCCCGTCTGCGCGGCTGTTTTCCTGCTTAAACACGGCTTGGCTTCCGATCTGATTATGCAATACGCGGCGTACTTTTTGCTCCCCGCATTCATACTTTTCTGGATTTTCTTTGCGGTTTTGCAAATATACCAGATTGCGGCGTTTGCTAAGGGATATACCCCGTATCCGAAGTACTCGTGGGTGTTTTCCATAGCGGTCGGAATGGTTGCTGCAGCTATAACAGGGCTTTTCGGCAACTATCCGTTTATGAATGCGATGACCTGCGCATGGATAGCGTTCGGCAACCTGTGGATGTTCGGCGGGTTGCTCCTGAAATTAAAAAGCGTTTCGGAAAATTACGGCAAAAAATAAAACCGAAAGTTTGATTTTTGCGTGAAAAAGGGAATTTTTCGTTTGCTTTTTTTAAAAACAATTGATAAAATAGATAAAAACCCTCGGGAGGGGAAACATGGAGAATAACGAATCTCAGGAAATGTATCTTGAAACGATACTGAGAATAAAAAAGAAAAAAGGAAGCGTGCGCGCTATAGAGATAGCGGAGGAACTCGGTTACAGCAAACCGAGCGTTTCCCGCGCCGTGGGCATAATGAAAAAAGACGGCTACATTATAGTTCATTCGGACGGTCTTATCGACTTTACCGAAGCGGGCAGGCAAAAAGCCGAAAACGTTTTTACCCGCCACAAGTCTTTGACCGAAGCGTTTGTAAAAATGGGGCTTACGTCCGAAACCGCGGAGGAAAACGCCTGCCGCGTGGAGCATGTCATTACGGAAGAAGCTTTTGAAGCTATAAAAAAACATTTCGATGTATAATATTGATATATAACATTTTAGTTATAATAAAAAATGAAGTCCGAAATAAATCGGGCTTCATTTTTCTTTTGGCTGAAACAGATTTTTTCTTATCGAAAATTGCCGTAATTATAATTTTTAACCGTAAACCGTTTCGTGCAGTCTCGAAAGATAATTCCATTTTAATTCGTCGAAGCCGCAGCTCGAAACGAGTTCTACGCCGTTGCCTGTTCCGACATCTTCGACGACGTAGCAGTTGTCCGTGTTGCCGTTATTCGACGAAACGAAACTTTCGAAAGCGATGGAATTCCTGAGGGCTGCAATCTTTTTCGCTTCGGCGGGATATTTCGCAGTAAACTCCGAAAGAGTGTATTCTTCGTATAAGGTCGAGCCTTTCTTTACTGCGTTTTCGTCAAGATATATCGCGCATTTCGCGGTATGCGTCGTTCCTTGGTTGTCTTTGCCCACGACGGATATAACATACTGCGGCGTTTCCGAATAATGGTCGTATGTGAGATACAGTCCTTTTTCGCCGAACAACGTTACGTTGCTTACGCTGTATGCGAGTTTCCCGTGCAGTATGGTGGAGTTTTTAATTGTTCCGTCGTTTTTGCCCGCGAAGCCGCCGAAAAGAACGGATTTTTCAAGATATACGTTGTCGCCCTGCGAAAGATTTAAGGTTATCTCTCTTTCGGAGAAGCAATTTTCTATTACGCCCGTATTGTAGCCGACGAAATAACCGAGGTTGCAATTAAGGCTTCTCGCAAGCGTTACGTAAACGCCGCCGCCTCTGCCGCTCTGGTTGATGTTTTTCATGCTACCGTTGTTCGTGCCGACCGTAGAACCCACGGTAAATTCCGTGTTGCTGTCTATGTTTATATCTCCGCTCGCCGATGTCATAAGCCCGTCTGCAAGTCCGTTATTCACGCCTATCGAGCCGGAAACTGACAGCTTTTGCGTGGCTTTTACGTTAGCAGAAAATCTTATAAACGTCTGGCAATCTACGATTTTTCCGCTTGCGGTAACCTCGCTTGCGAACGCGCCGAGGGCAGAGGCGTCCGTCGTGCCGCTTATCGAGAAATACCCTTTGACGGACAGATTGTAAACCGTACCGCTTATTTTGGAGAAGTAGCCGAAGTTATTCTTTGTTCCGCTTTTTGCCGAAACGGATATTATATGACCGTTTCCGTTGAACGTACCGGAGAAACCGTTGCGAGCGTTCGCGCCTATTGCCGTCCAGCTTATAAGACCGCTTTCGCCCCACATATTTTCGCCCGCCGTTATGTCGTTTATAAGAACGTAGTTTTGTTCGGGCGCAAGATTGATATTCTGCAAATCTTCAAAAGTGGAAACTGGTTTTGCGTACCTTGCATAGAGAGTTTCTTCCTTTTCAAGGTCTTTTTCTATAACTGTTACGGGGTAACCGTTTTCCGTTTCGTAATGGCTGAATACAAGTCCGTTCGCGTTTGGCGTCGGTTGTTCGAGTTCTTTGGTAAGTCTGCCGTAAGGAACGTTTTCAAGCGTTTTTTCGGTCTTGCCGTCAGAGAATTTTCCTTCGCCTGCGTTAACGGTTACTTTAAAGAGTCCGGCTGCGGGTTCGTAGACTGCATAATACGTAGTTTTTATCGAATACGTCATGTCTTTAAGCTCGTCTGCGGTAATAAGGTCGTTTCCGTCGGTCGTCCAACCGGAGAATCTCATTCCCTTGCAGGAGGGGGCTTTATCGAACGTAATGTTTTCGCCCGCCGTGCCGTAATCGTTTATTTCCACGCTGCCGTCGGCAAAAATCATAAGACCGACCAGGTCGCCGCTTTCTGTCGAAGAGGCGGAGTAAGTTTCCGCACGGAAGGTAAGCTGTACTTTTACGTCCGTATCGTGAACGTAAACGCCGTAGAAAACAGTATCTTCTGTAAAGGTTATCGTCTCGCCCGCTTTTACGGATACGGGTGCGCTTCCGTCCGTCGGCTTTGTTTCCCAACGGTCGAAACGGTAGTAGTTTTCGCTGTAATAGTCTACGTCGGGTGCGGTCATCGCAGTGCCGTAATTCTCGTAGTAATTTGCAACGTGTCTGAAGCCGCTCATATAGCCGTTGCAGACAACACCGTCTATTTTCGTTCCGTCAAGCTCGAAGCATTCCCCGTCCGAAACGAACGCTATGTTGATTATCTTTGTCGTAGCGGGCTTAAAGAATATTTCTATCGTCGCGTTGTTGTCGAAAGGCACGTACGCCATATATCCGTCGTTATAGAACATGCTTACGTGTTCTTCGCCGTCTACCGTCCACTTAAGATAATCGGAAATAAACGTTTTGGACTTGCTGTCCACAGCAAACATGTTCGTCGTCAGGTAGAAGCCTTTGCCGTAGAAATCGGTTACTTTAAGTTCGGTTTTCGATTTGTCTCCGTCGAAGTAAACGACGCCCGTGCCGTCCGATTCTTCCGTCTCGACGCTGCCCTTGAAAGTAAGCGTTATCTCTGCGGGATTCAGCGAATAATACGCGTAATAGGTCACATCTGCGTTCGGTATCTTCAAATTTTCTTTATCGATTTTGTGGTCGATGGAGTAGGGGACGGTAGTCCAGCAAACGAAAGTGAAATCGCCTTTTTCGTCCGAATAGTTCTCGGGCACGACAGAGGAAATATCTTCGCCGTAAACGCCCGTCTTTTTAAGCGTTTTTCCGCTGCCCGCAAATTCGCCGTCCATAGCGTCGAAAGTCACCGTGTGCGGTTTGTAGCTTTCGGTAAAACGCGCTTTGAAAAGAATGTACGTTTTTACGTTGCCGTCCGCGTCTTTTTCAGTACCGATAACGTATGTGTTTTCGTCAACGCTCCAGTCGATAAATTCGTATTCGTAAATGCCGTTTACGTCGCCGCGCGCGGGCGGGGTTATTTTTTCGGACCTAATTACTTCCGCAAGGGTTTTGCCGAAGTAATTTCCTTCGATTATTTTATAGTAGTATTCGTAGCCGTAATCTCCCACGCTTACGAACGCTATCGTCGGCAACACGGCTTTTTTCGTGAAAACGGGGGTATATGTTTCGTTTTTGACGAACGCCGTATGTATTCCGTATGGCAATTCTTCGCCCGAAGAATTCTTCCACCCGTAGAAAGCGCAGTACTTTTTGCCGTCGTAATCGAAGTAATCGTTTAACTTTGGCAGGGAGTAGAACGCGTCATCGTCGGTAGAGCCGTAAGTCCAGGTTTTGCCCTTTGCCGTATACACTCTGTCGCCGTCGGGCGTGGTGGCGAAAACAACGTCGGACGCAAAGCTTTGAAGCGGGTCGGTTATCGTGAATTTCGCGGTGAGTTCGGTAGGCGAATATTCTGCCGTAAGTTTTACCGTAATATCTCTTTCGGGCATTTGCTCGGGAATATTCGTTTCGTCCCAGACAACCGAATAATTTTCTATGGCTTCGTCCACCATCGACAGCGGATAGCCCGCAAGTTTGCTTATTACCGATTTATCGGAGAAGTTGATTTTCAGAAGCGCCACTTTTACGGGGTCGCCTTGTTTTATGCCGTAATCGCCTATTTTCTTTCCGTTCGCCACGATGTTCACGTAATAAACGGGCAGCGAGCTGAGCCCTTTACGCTCGTAAAGCACGTAGTAAATTCTGTTTTTCGTTACGTCCGGCATGGAGGAAACGTCGTAATAACGGCTGTTTTCCTCTCTTTCGGGGTTGATGTCGCGATACCCTGTGATAACGTAGGTGTTATTGTTGTTTGCGGTAAATTCCGCGCCGATCGCAAACTCTTCAGGAGGAATAGGACGGATGTCGCCGCTTTTGTAATCGAACGGCTTGTATTCCTGTTTAACGCGCTTTACCGTTCCCGCTTCGAGAACGTAAGTTTCGGTAAACACGTTTACGTCTGAATAGGTCGCGGTAAAATCCGCTCCGTTTTTAATTCCGTCGAAGTTTTCGAGGAACAGCGTCGAATCGACGTCCACTTTTATTACGGGGTAAAGCCCCGCTTCTATATCTATGCCCTTGAATGCGTCGTCGGTCGGGTTTACCGTATAGTAGTCCAGAGTAAAGCGCAAACCGCTCGTGCTGACGAAAGCCTCGTACTTTTTGCCGTAAATTTCGGGTGCGGTTATTTTATCCGTCAGAACTACGAAATAGCGGAGATAGGGGACGTATATCATATCCGCACTCTTTAAGAATTTGTTCCCGGAAACGGTGTCCGCAGCGGAATATTCGGGGTAGTAGAAGTTCGCTTTATAGGTGAGTTGTTTCCATTTCAGCCTGTAATAGCAGGTATTTACGATCATGTACCCCTTGTAAATTTTTGTGGCGTTTTCATACGTAACCACGGGGAAAGTGCCGTCGAACTCCTCGTCCGGAGCGTCGCCCATAAACGGGAAATATTTTTCCCAAAGGTCGTTCATGTCGAGGTAGTAGCCCTGGCGCACGGGTATCGTTTCCGCAGTGAAATCTGGCGGAACGACCTGTTCGCCTTCCAGGAACGTAAGTTTTGCGAGCACCTCCGAATACGTAGAACCGCCGCCAGCGTAGTATTCGTTTCTGAATTCGCTGTGCTGTACGGCGTAATCTCTGCCGTCGGGGTTGCGGAATTCTACGTAAAACATTCTTTCTATTCCGCTTGCGAAAACGCCTTGTTTGGGTATAAGTTTCGCTTTAACCGCGAATTTCAGCAATTTGTAGGGGAAGGATCTGCTTATAAGAGTAGACCGCCCGTTAATAGTTACGTATTTCTTGTAGTCCTTTGTCTGGTAATCGGGAATGTCCAGGAGCTCGAACTCGTAATCGAGGTATGCCCCGTATTGATTTCTCGAAGCGTTGTCTATTACTTCTTCGCCCGTAACTATGTCGAGATATTTCATTTCTACGGTGCTCATCCGCACACCGGCATAGCGCGAAGTTATCACGAACGGATTGTCGGGCGTATTCGATTTTTCTACGAAATCGAGGGGGATAAGCCTGTCGCCCACGCCGTACAAGGGGATTTTCTTGTCGAAAATATCCGTATTTAAGTCGTAAACGAGGAACTTCGCCCCGATTTTCGCGTTGACGAATAAGCCGACCTCCAAATACATTCCGCCGTAAAGGTGGGTTTCGGACACCTTATTTACCGCGTCGTAGGAATAGCGGAAGCTGACGAGCCCGCTTAGCTCTATATACGGTCCGAAGCGGAAGGAAACGTATACGGCGCCCACTTTGTTAAGGTGCAAGACGGAAAGGGATAATTTTGCTTCGAGCCCGCAGCGGAAACCGACTTCGCCTTTTAAAGTAATAGAAAGGTCTATTTCGTTTGCGGTGGTGACTCTCGTAAATTTGAACTCTTTATACATCACGGGTTTGCCGTTTTCGCCAGCGGCGCATTGACCGTTTGTAAGAGAAGTGCTTTCCACGTAGTGGTGGGAAAATTCCACATATAAACCTGCGCGCGCGCCTAACGAACCGACCACGTTAAATTCCAACATAAGCGACACTACGGGTATCGGCAAAGGAATTTGCCCCAAAGGTATGCTGAAAATATCCACGTATTCGAGGTCGCTGTCGTCCCACAACGGACTGCCCGTTATCGCCTCTGCGAATTTATTCTGTCCGTCTTTGGCGATGTCCATAACGTATTCCACTTCGTCGGTAATATCTATGATGCCGTTAATGTCGTCTTTCGCGTCGGAAAATTCCACCGTCGCCGCGAGGGAGATGGAAAAATCGTTGGCAAGGTCTACCTGAACGTCCGTATAGAACCATAAAAGCGGATTTAACGTTATAAGTCTTGATTTACAAATGGTATAGCGGTAATCTACCTGCGTTCTGTTTTTTATAGTGACGGAAACGCTTACTTTGAAATTCTTTACCTGAATTTCTCCGCCGAGTTCTATTTCGAACTCCAGCACCGTGCCTTTTATGTTTGTGCGAACTACCGGTCTTTTGAATTCGAACCCGCCTATCGCCGCAAGCAACGCGGTTTTTTCTTCCTCCGGCAGGGTGTCCGCATAGTCGGTTACCGTGTGAGATTGCGCCACGGCGTTCCTTACCGCGCTTTTAAGCATAACTATGCCTTCGTTGTTCTCTACGTTTTCGGCAATCGTTTCGGGAGAAAGGTTTATATACTCTTCGAGCGGAGCCTGCGCTTCGCCGTAAATGTCTATATCGTAATAAACGTCGTCCACGTTCGGAGTAACGACTTCCATTATCACGAATTCCGCTTCGTATGTATCCGTTCCCACAACGTATTGCAATTTTTCTTTTCTTACGGAAATTACTTTGCAGATATAATCGTTGTCATAGTCGGCCTCGTTCCTTCTTTCTGTTTCGCTTACGGTGACTATGGAGCCTTCCTTAATCTCTTTATCGGTTTTTGCTACTATTCGGGTTACGTCCTTTTCAAGCCCCGCGTCCATATAAACGTAAACGTTTTCTTCCCACTTGGCGAGTTCCGTGTAAAGAAGGTGTACTGCAGGTTTTCTGTCGATGCGTTCCTTTTGCTCTTTATATGTGGTTATGGTTACTTCGTCGGCGCTTTCCGTGTCGTTACCGTCGACGGAGGTAAACTTCAGCAAAGAGGAGAGCGCCTTTATCGAATAGGTCATGCCTTTTTCGAGTTTTCTGTTAGGCTTGACGATGAAAGACTCGCTGTCCGAAGAGTTGCAGATAAGCTCTATTTCCTCGCCGCTCGAGGAGACGAGGGATATGTATTCGGATAGGTTCTCGTTATGTAAAACCACGCCGTTTGTTTTTACTTCGACGGCGGGGGAGGAGGAAACGTTTTTAACGCTCTTCAGTTTTCTCAGCGTTTCCGTCTTTTCCGAAAACCTCGCATAAACGGTCATGGCGGAATTTATAACGTCTTTTTTGTTTACTACTTTACCGTATTCCGCGTCGTAGTACCACCCGCCGAAAGAAAAACCGTTTTTATATGTTGCGGGAAGCATTCCGAGTTCTTCGCCCTCGAAGTACGTTTTCGGTTCTAATTCCGTACCGCCGGAAACGTCGAACGTCAGCACGGCGCCGTAACGGGCGTAAAGCGTTTCGTCGTTTTTTGCGGTTATCACTTTGGGGCAAACGTTCCCGAAGGCTTCGTCGTAATACCAGTCGGCAAAAACCAAACCTTCTTTTTCCGCCCTCGGCAGCGTGTATTTTTCGCCTCGTCTGAGCGTTACGGGCGCGATTTCGCTCCCGCCGTTCGTTGCGAACGTAAGGGTAACTTCGCCGCCGCATTGCGTAACGCCGAGGCCTACGATTGCGCCTATCACGGCAAGAGCCGCAACTACGGACGCGAGTATTACGAGAATGCGCTTTTTCATTCTGCTTTCCATATAATACCTCCGTTTTTCTATATTCCGAAAACCGATTTTAGTTTAATTCAGTTGCAATGTAACAAAAAAAGCGCAAGGGAAAAAATTCTCCTTTGCGCTTGTGGTGATAACGTATTTCATTGGCGGCTGCCTCCCGTCGCGAGCGATATTTGTAAAGTGCGTATTATCCTTGTTTCCGTGCTGCCTCTTCCGATTATCGTTATTTTCAACGATTTATTGTATTAGTATCTGTAATTCTATTTTATTATAATACATTTATTATAACACAAAAAAATTTGTTTATCAAGTCTTATAACTATGGGTTTTTGTGAAATTTTTTAGTTGCAGCCTAACCGCTAAGTCGCGAAAACTAATCGTTGAAGTACAGTTCCGCCGGGATTGTTATACACGAACATATAGTGTCCGGGTAGTTGTATTTTTCCGCAAGTTTTTCGGCGGCGGTATAACCTATTTTCAACGTGTCCTGTTTTATGTATCTCGGTTTGAAAACGAGCAGGTCTTTCAGTTTTGAAAATTCGTCGTCGAAAATTATAACGTTGTTGAGCAGTTTATCGTTTTTGATTGCGAGGATTTCTTTTATTGTCTGAATTCCCAAGCCGCAGTTTGCCGTGATAACGGCTTCGAGTTCGCGGTTGTTGTTCAGGAACTGCCGTATTTTGTTTTCGGTGAATATCGCCGTATGGTTAAAGGAGTTTAAAATAAATTCCTTATGTATTCTTAAATTATGGTCTATAAGCGCAGCTTCGTACCCGCGTTTTCTTTCCTCGAGGCTTATGTTGTTTTTTTCGGGCAGGGTAATGTAACCTATGTTCTTTTTGCCCGTGGATATGAAATATTCCACCGCTTTATAGATAGCGTTGAAAGAATCGCTTTTTAAATAAGTTATGTTTATCCCGAACATATTGTTATCGATAAGAATTATCGGATAATTTTTCATCGAGAGTTTAAGAATTTGCTGATTGTACAAATTATAATTGGACGGACAGATGATAAGCCCGTTGCAACATTCGGTAAACTGTTTTATAAGTTCTGTTTCGGTTTCCTGATTGTTGTTCGTGTTGCCTACCATTACGTTCCAGCCGTGCGTCTGCGTAAAATTGTTTATGCCGCAGAGTATTTCCACGTAAAAAGTACTCGAAAGGTCGGGGATGATAA
>CAKQLR010000061.1 GCA_934254725.1 uncultured Clostridia bacterium
GATTTTACCCGATCCGTTGCAAGCATCGCAAACTCTTGTCGTGATTGTTCTGAAAAATCCCGAACCGGAAGAAACTTTTACGCTTCCCAAACCATTACATTTTTCACAGGTTTTATAAGCTGTTCCGCCTTTTGCTCCAGTACCTTTACAGTCGGGGCATTTATCTTTTCTGCTATATGAAAATTCTTTTGTACAACCGAGGGCAGCATCCAAAAAACTTAAGTTGATTTCGTAAGTAATATCGCGCCCCTTTCTGCTTGCACGGTCGTCGCCACCGCCGAAACCTGAGAAAATATTGCTGAATATATCGCCGAATCCCGAGAACGGATCCCCTCCGCCACCGCCGAAGCCACCCGCTTTTGCATACGGATTTTCAAGCTCGTAGTCGTACTGTTGACGTTTCTGCGGGTCGGACAATACTTCGTTAGCCTCGTTTATTTCTTTAAATTTCGCCGCACAGTTTTCGTCGTTCGGGTGCAAATCCGGGTGATATTGCTTTACAAGCTTTCTGTAAGCCGATTTGATTTCGTCCTGCGTGGCTGTTTTGGATACGCCGAGTATTTCGTAATAATTTTTATTTGCCATTGTTGCCTCTGAAAGTTATATCCTATACTCTTCAAGGCAAGACGGATTAACCGCCTTGCCCCGAGTAATTTGCCGAACCTTAGAAATTATTTTCTATTAGTTCTGATGGAATTCTGTTTCGCCGTTATCGTCGTTAGGCGCTTCCTGTGCGCCCTGAGCGTTTCCGCCGGCCTGCTGATATACCTTAGCGAAGATACTCTGCGTTTCGTTGGAAAGTTTCTCGGTAGCAGCAACTATTCTGTCGTTATCGTCGGAGTTAAGCTCTTCTTTTGCCTCTTTAACGGCGCTTTCAACTTTAGCCTTATCTTCTTCGCTGAGCTTGTCGCCGAGGTCCTTAACCGATTTTTCGATGGTGAAAATCAAACCGTCGAGTTTATTCTTGTTTTCAACGAATTCCTTTCTCTTCTTGTCTTCGGCTTCGTACTGTTCTGCTTCCTTAACGGCTTTGTCGATATCTTCTGAAGAAAGGTTCGTGGAAGAAGTAATTGTAATATCCGTCGACTTCTGCGTTGCAAGGTCTTTTGCTGTTACGTGAACGATACCGTTTGCATCGATATCGAAGGTAACTTCGATCTGAGGAATTCCTCTCGGAGCGGGTGCGATGCCCGAAAGATTGAACTGACCGAGAGTCTTGTTGTCTTTAGCGAACTGTCTTTCACCCTGTAAAACGTGAATGGTAACTTCAGTCTGGTTATCTGCAGCCGTCGAGAATACCTGAGATTTCTTCGCAGGGATAGTTGTATTTCTTTCGATAAGCTTTGTGGTTATACCACCGAGTGTTTCGATACCGAGCGACAACGGAGTTACATCGAGAAGAAGAACGTCTTTAACCTCGCCGGTGAGAACGCCGCCCTGAATAGCAGCGCCTATAGCAACGCATTCGTCCGGGTTGATGCCCTTAAACGGTTCCTTGCCGGAAACTTCCTTTACTTTTTCGACAACTGCGGGGATTCTGGTAGAACCACCTACAAGGATAACCTTTTCGATGTCGTTAAACGTAACGCCTGCGTCCTTCATTGCTTGTTTCATAGGACCGACTGTAGCTTCGACGAGATCCTGCGTAAGAGCGTCGAATTTAGCTCTAGTAAGATTTACGTCAAGGTGCTTAGGACCTGTCTGGTTAGCAGTAATGAACGGAAGATTGATGTTCGTGGAAGTCATCGAAGAAAGTTCGATTTTAGCTTTTTCCGCAGCTTCTTTAAGTCTCTGCATAGCCATCTTATCGGTAGAGAGGTCGATACCCTCTTTAGCTTTGAATTCGTTTACGAGATAGTCTATTATTCTCTTATCGAAATCGTCGCCGCCGAGCATGCAGTTACCGTTTGTAGCAAGTACTTCGAATACGCCGTCGCCGATATCGAGGATGGATACATCGAACGTACCACCGCCGAGGTCGTAAATAATTACCTTATGGTTGGATGTTTCTTTATCGAGACCGTAAGCAAGTGCCGCAGCGGTAGGTTCGTTTATAACTCTTAAAACGTTAAGACCGGCAATTTTACCTGCGTCTTTGGTTGCCTGACGCTGTGCGTCCGAGAAGTAAGCAGGGCATGTTATAACGGCGTCTTTAACGGGTTCGCCGAGATAGCTTTCTGCATCTTTCTTTAACTTGGAAAGTATCATCGCGGAAATTTCCTGCGGGGAATACTTTTTATCATCGATCGATACCTTATAATCGGAACCCATATGTCTCTTGATCGATATAACGGTTCTGTCTGCATTTGCAACTGCCTGACGTTTAGCTACCTGACCGACAAGTCTTTCGCCGTCTTTCTGAAAAGCTACTACGGACGGAGTGGTTCTGGAACCTTCCGCATTTGTTATAACAACAGGTTCGCCGCCTTCCATAACTGCTACGCAGGAATTGGTTGTACCTAAATCTATACCTATAATTTTACTCATAATATCTACACTCCTTTTAAGAAAATTTTTTATTATTTTATAACTACTACCTGAGCGTATCTTATAATTTTTCCGCCCAGTTTGTATCCCTTTAAAAATACCGATTCAACCGTTCCGCTCTCTTGTCCTTCCTCGGCATCCTTTGTAAAGATTGCTTCGGCAATAGCGGGGTCGAATTTCTCACCGACCGGATTGATTTCTTCAAGTCCGAGGTTGGTAAGAATTTCACCGTACTGACGGAGAAGTAATTTCATACCCTCTTCCGTCTTTTCGTCAAGCCCGTAGGATAAAGCTCTTTCAACGGTATCGCCTACGAAAAGAATTTTCTTTATCGTATCTGTTTTACCTTCGTCATAAGCGTTCCTGCGAATTTCGTTGTTGCGCTTTTTAAAATTATCGAACTCAGCGGCGGTTCTGTACCATTTGTCTTTATAGTCGTCCGCCTGCTTTGTCAACTCTTCTATTTTTTTATTCAGTTCTTCGTTTTCATGTTTCAACCCGGAAGTTTCGTCCTCAAACTCGTCGCAAACCTCTTCGATGGTTTCTTCGTTCAGTTCGTCTCTTACTTCTTCGTTTTCATGTGAATTGAAATTTTTATTCTTCTTTGACACAGGTTATCACTCCTTTTATTTTCCCGACAGTATGCTTTCAAGAATTTTGCCTACGTTTTCAAGTACGGAGACGACTTTCTGGTAGTCCATTCTCGACGGACCTATAACTCCGTAAGTACCGAGCTTCTGTCCGTTTACCGAGTATGTTGCGGATACGACCGAACACCCGTCCGGCACGCAACTGTTTTCGTCGTCAGAACCTATCTGAACGTTAAGCTTTAATTCTCTGCCGTCTTCCGACGTCATAATGTCGGCTATTCTGTCGTTGCTGGAAACGACGGCAAGGAATTTTTTGATATTATCGACGTCCGCATACTCGGGATGTTGCAATATCTTTTCCTTACCCTCCATAACGACTTCTTCGGTTTCGGAAACATATTCTTTCAACGCTTCGATAACCTTATTGAAAACGTCGCGATATTCATTGAACTCGTTTAAAAGCTCATCGCCGCTGTTCGCGACCGCGCAAAGCGTTTTCCCTACGAGAAGCTTTGAAAGCATCTCCGAATAGCTTTCTACCTGCTTATCGGTCACATCCTCGGATATACTGATAAAGTTGTCTTTATAAAGCCTCGATTGCGTTACTATAATAACAAGTGCCGCCGTCGGCTTAAAACGCACAAGCTTTATTATTTCTATCTTTTCGTCCGCACCGGTTGCAGGTACGCCTATCGAAGTATAATTTGTTAACTCCGAAATAACCTTTACCGCGTTTTTTATGACGTGTTCTATGTTACCCGATTTTTCGGTAAAAATCTTTTTTATATAGTTTAGCTCTTTTGCTGTAAGTTTATCCTTCACCATAAGCTCGCTTACGTAAAGTTTATAAGCTTCTGGCGAGGGAATTCTTCCGCTTGAAGTATGAAGCTGAGTAAGAAAACCAAGCTCCTCGAGAGCGCTTAGCTCGCTCCTTACAGTGGCGGAGCTGATATCGGTAAGATATTTATCCGTTATGCTGTGAGAGGAAACAGGCATCGCCGTATCGATATAATCGTCAACGACTATCTGCAATATTTTCTTTTTCCTTTCGGAAAGCTTCATATCGTTCCCCTCCTTTTTAGCAAATCCGGTTTTTGTTTGTTAGCACTCGAACTGCCTGACTGCTAAATTTTGACTAAATTATACACCCGCTTATTTTACTTGTCAAGAGTTTTACGCAAAAAAAATAAAAAAATTTTAAAAAAAATTGCGAGGGCAAAACAAAGAGTTTTTTCGCCTCGCAAATATCCTTATAATAAAAAGAAAAATAATAAATCGGTCGATTTTTACGGGATCAATCGAAACCCCTCTTTCCTACGAACTTAACGTATCCGGAAAGAATTTGAATAAATTTATCCGTTTGCTCGTCGCTGCATGCGTGAAGTCCGTCTTCAAGACAGGTGCCTTTATCCGCAAATTTTTGGAAATAATATTTTTCCGCACCGCGAAGAGTCTTTCCTATCTTCTCTATATTTTCTTCCGTGTGATATTCTTTTACTAAAGTGGTACGGAATTCGTATTCCGTTTTGTTTTCGAGCAGAAGAGCGGCTGTTTCCTTTATCGGAGAAAGGTCAAAATTTTTCAAACCGATAATCGAAAGGTAATCGTCGAATGAGTTTTTTATATCCATGGCGACGTAGTCTACGAGTTTTCTGTCGATAAGCCTGCCGACAAGTTCGGGATTCGTTCCGTTGGTATCGAGCTTGGTTTTAAGTCCCAACTCCTTTACCCTTTCGTATACGTGTTCTATTCCCTTATGCATTGTAGGTTCTCCGCCCGTAATGCCGAAGGCGTCGAGAAGTTTTTTCTTTTTCTCGAGATACGCCAACACCTCGTCCTCGTCTATTTCCGCCGATCCTTTTGAGATTACGAGCGAGGAATTCTGACAAAACGGACAACGGAAGTTACACCCAAGCGTAAATACAACGCAGGTTAAATAATCCTTATAATCGACGAGCGATATTTTTTCTATTCCCGCAAAAATCATTTTACTTAAATAATGTGGCGCGTAAATATTTTTTTACGCGCCTAAATAGCTTTTTTTATTTGTCAAGGTAACTTACCGCAGAAAGAGCGGCGATTATACCGTCCGACGACGCCGTACAGAGAGAACGAATCTTTTTTGTTCTGCAATCGCCGGCTACAAACACTCCGTCCGTACCGGTCGTACATTCCTCTCCTGAAACGATGAAACCGCCTTTATCGAGAGTGCAAACGTTTTTAAACGCTTCGTTATCGGCAACCTGACCGATTGCAACGAATACCGCCGAATTTTTAATTTCAAGCTTCTTTTCTCCGTTCGTTTCTTTAAACAAAACGCCTTCGAATTTATCGTCGCCTAAAATCTTTTCGGTCACATATCCGCGTATTACTTCTATATTGTCGCGCGCGAGAACAGCATCCTGCAAAGCCTTATCGCCGAAGAAGCGGTCAAACATCGTTACCATTTTTACTTTGGAACAATAGTTCGAAAGAAGCAAAGCATACTGGAGCGCGCTGTTTGCGTCGCCTATCAAAGTGACCTCTTGCCCTTTGTAAAAAGCTCCGTCGCAAACGGCACAGTAATACAAGCCTTTCCCTGTGAACTTTTCTTCGCCCTCCACGTTGAGTTTGCGATGTTTTACCCCGCAAGCGATAATAACAGCTTTACATTTATGTTCGGAATATTCCGTTTTAACGGTAAAATCTTTTTCTCCGTTTTTAACTATTTCCGTTACCTTGTCTATATCGAATTCGACGCCGAGTTCGGAAATCTGATCGAAGATTTTATCCGCTAACTCCAACCCCGAAATTTGTTTAAACGAAGGGTAATTTTCAACTCTCGGAGAATTTGCGATTTGCCCGCCGAAGCTTTCTTTTTCAAGAAGAAGAACGCTTTTGCCCCCTCTCAAACAGTTAAGCGCGGCAGTCATTCCTGCTATACCTCCGCCTATTACGATAACGTCGGTCATATTAATTTTTGTTGTCCTCTACGAATTTTTTAATTTTGCTTACGTTGTCGTAAACTTCGTATCCGTTTCCTGCGGGTACGAGCAACGTGGGCGCGTTCGTAACGCCGTATTTTAACGTAATATCCTTCTGTTCTTCCGCATCTATAGAAACGTACTTAATACCTGCCTTATCCAAAAGAATTTTTGATGTTTTGCAGTTGGGGCAAGTCTTTCTCGTAAACAAAATGTTTTCGGTCGGTTTATCCTGGCAAGCTTCTTTTGTCTCGACAGCAGCTTCTTTTTTCATTCTGCCTTCGTGAAGAACGGAATGGCCGATATCATAAACTTTTCTCTGCTTAAATTCGCTCGTTTTGCCGTCGTTCCAGTTCTGAACAGGTCTGTAATATCCGGTAATACGACTGTAAACCTCGCTTGCTCTGCCGCACTTGGGGCAAGTGAAATGCTCGCCGGCGATATATCCGTGTTCCTGACATACCGAGTACGTGGGCGAAATAGTGTAATAAGGCAGTTTGTAGTTTTCCGCAATCTTTCTTACGAGCGTAGCCGCCGACTTCCAATCGGGGAGCTTCTGACCTAAGAACGCGTGGAAAACGGTACCGGATGTGTAAAGAGTCTGAAGTTCGTCCTGAATATCGAGCGCGCTGAAAACGTCGTCCGTATAGCCTACGGGAAGGTGCGAGCTGTTCGTGTAGAACGGAGCCTGTCCCTCTTTAGCCGCCGTGATAATTCCGGGATACTTCTTTACGTCGTGTTTTGCAAGTCTGTAAGTGGTCGATTCGGCGGGTGTAGCTTCGAGGTTGTAAAGGTCACCGTAAAGTTCCTGATAATCGGAAAGACGGCTTCTCATATGATTGAGAACTTTTATAGTGAACTGCTGAGCTTCTTCCTGCGTGAGGTCCTTTCTTATCCAGGCTGCGTTGAGGCAAGCTTCGTTCATACCGACAAGACCGATAGTTGAGAAGTGGTTGTTGAACGTTCCGAGGTATCTTCTCGTATAAGGATACAATCCTGCGTCCAAAAGCTTGCTTATAACGTTTCTCTTTATCTTCAACGAGCGAGCAGATATATCCATAAGCTTGTTTAAACGATGGAAGAACTCGTTCTCGTCTTTGGAAAGATAAGCGATTCTCGGCATATTTATCGTTACAACGCCTACAGAACCGGTGCTTTCGCCGCTTCCGAAGAAACCGCCGGATTTTTTACGCAATTCGCGAAGATCGAGACGCAGACGGCAGCACATACTTCTTACGTCGCTCGGTTCCATATCGCTGTTGATGTAATTGCTGAAATACGGCGTGCCGTATTTTGCGGTCATTTCAAAGAGTAACCTGTTGTTTTCCGTTTCGGACCAGTCGAAATTCCTGGTGATGGAATAAGTAGGAATCGGGTACTGGAAACCTCTGCCGTTAGCGTCGCCCTCTATCATTATCTCTATAAAGGCTTTGTTTACGAGAGCCATTTCCTCTACGCAATCTTTATACTTGAAGTCCATTTCCTTTCCGCCGACTATAGCGTTGAGTTCGGCAAGGTCGCCGGGAACAACCCAATCGAGCGTAATATTCGTAAACGGAGCTTGAGTACCCCATCTCGACGGGGTATTTACACCGTAAATAAAGGACTGAATGCACTGTTTAACTTCTTTATAAGTAAGATGATCTACTTTTACGAAAGGAGCAAGATAGGTATCGAAAGAAGAAAATGCCTGAGCGCCAGCCCATTCGTTCTGCATTATTCCGAGGAAGTTTACCATCTGGTTGCACAAAGTGGAAAGATGAGCCGCGGGCGAAGACGTTATTTTACCGGGAATGCCGCCAAGTCCTTCTTTAATAAGTTGCTTGAGAGACCAACCTGCACAGTAACCGGTAAGCATGGAAAGGTCGTGAATGTGAATATCCGCGTTCTTGTGCGCCTGTGCTATTTCTTCGTCATAAACTTCGCTGAGCCAGTAATTTGCGGTTATGGCGCCGGAGTTGGACAAAATAAGACCTCCTACGGAGTAGGTTACTGTAGAATTTTCCTTAACTCTCCAGTCCTCAAGCTTGACGTACGAATCGACAACCTGCTTGTAGTCGAGAATAGTCTCTTTGATTTCCCTTATGGTTTCGTGCGATTTTCTGTAAAGAATGTAATTTTTCGCGACATTGACGTAGCCCGCCTGAATAAGAACTACTTCAACGCTGTCCTGTATATCTTCAACGGTAATAAGACCGTCCTTGATCTTCGGTTCAAAATCCGCTGTGACTTTTAACGCCATAGCGTCGATTACGTCTTTATGATAATGAACGTTGCTTGCGTCAAACGCCTTTATCATGGCAAGTTTGATTTTCGATAAATCGAATTCAGATGTTTTTCCGTCTCTTTTTTGTACTTTGTACATTTAGTGCCTCCCTCGTTTATTTCTTATATATATTTCCGAACAGCAATCTCGTTCGGTATGATGTACCCGTATATTGTAACACAACATTTTGTTTTTGACAAGAAAAAAGCACAACATTTTGTGTGAAATTTTTTTCAAACCACAATATATTGAGCTAATGTCATTTTCTTTGATCGTTCAGGGAAAGCATTTTCATTAAAAAAAAGTTTCCGAGAAAGCAATTATTTTATAGTCGGGAAAACTTCGTAACATATTTTAACGAAAGCGTTCCCCTCTTCTTACAGCAATGATTTTATTAGAAAAACAAGTTTCAGTCAAGCGTTTTCGGGCAAAAGAACAATGTGAAATATAAGTGAAATTTATTTTTAAATCACATATGTATTTTAACGAAAAACGCGGACTTTTTTTTATTGATATATAGCTGTTTTAAATAATGAAATCCGTATAGAAAACATATTTTTCGACAAATTTCGAATAACGGGCGAAATCTTTTGCCTTATTCTTCCAAAATATGGTAGAATATGTTTTAACGGAAGCAGATTTGAATTAAACAAAACACTTCCCCTGTTTTTATCTATAAAAAGATTATTCAAGAGAAAGAAAATGCACGAAGGTCACAGAGAAAGATTATATACAAGGTTTTTAGAGTGCGACCCCACTCTTACGGACGTTGAAACTATCGAGCTTCTTCTATGCTATTCCATAGCTCGTATGGACGTTAAACCAATAGCGAAAGAGCTTATAGAAATATACGGAAGCGTTCGCGGGGTTATCGAAGCGCCGGCGGCTGCGTTGATGCACGTAAAAGGCATGGGTAAAAAAAGCGTCGTGTTGTTTAAAATTTTCGGCAAAATAATGAACGACGCAATGAATAAGGAAACTTATTATTCTATTTTAAACGTTAATGACGCCGCTTGTTTTTTCCGCAATATGTTCGTCGGGCTAAAAACCGAAAAATTCGCCATGCTTTTAATGGCAAACGATGGAAGAGTTCTTGACAGAACCATGTACAGCGACAATCTTCAGAAGGAAGTAAACGTAAATCTATCGGAAATTCTTCTCAAGGTTGCGGAGGTCTCCCCCGATTACGCGATTATAGCGCATAATCACCCGAGCGGCTCGGTTTATCCTTCCGAATATGATGATATATCCACGAAGAAAATCGCAATAAGTCTCGGCGTACAAAACGTAAGACTTCAGGACCACCTGATAATAAGCAACGATTCGTATTTCAGCTATCGTGAAGAAGGCAGAATGGACGAAATATGGGATACTCTTAATTTCGCAATCGGAGAGCCTATATAAAATACTTGTTTTTTAAAGAATTTTGCGAAAAGGACGCAAAAACGCTTTGATATTTGCAAACAATGTGGTAAAATAGTTTAGCAATTTAGGAATGGAAGCGTATCGAAGTGGTCATAACGGCCCTGACTCGAAATCAGGTATACCGCAAGGTATCGTGGGTTCGAATCCCACCGCTTCCGCCAAGCGGTAATAATCCGAACCCTCGAATATTCGTCCGTAAGGACTATTTCGGAGTTTGGTGCCGTTACCAAA
>CAKQLR010000062.1 GCA_934254725.1 uncultured Clostridia bacterium
GGTAAATATTTATACTGTCCAGAGTGTAAAAACACAAAGAGTATGACTGTGAAAGCGGGTATTTGCCCCGATTGCGGCAATTCTACCCAAAAGATGATTTCAAAAAGCGGAAAGACTTTTTACGGATGCTCCAATTATCCTGAGTGCCGGTTTATGAGTTGGGATATGCCTACCGGTGAAAAATGCCCTAAGTGCGGCAGTTTCCTCGTCATGACAAAGGACGGAAAGACGATTAAATGTTCGAGCAAGGATTGCGATTATCATACCGAAAATGATAAAAAATAGTGTAAAAATTATCGGTGGAGGGCTTGCAGGCTCCGAATGTGCGCTGTATCTCGCCACGCGCGGAGTTAAAGTTAAGCTTTACGATGTAAAAAGAATAAAGAAAACGGCTTGTCAGCACAGCGATAATTATGCTGAACTTGTATGCAGTAACTCGTTGAAAAGCAATGACGTTTATTCAAATGCTTGCGGGCTTTTAAAAGAAGAAATGCGTGTTTTAGGCTCGGAAATAATCGCCGCAGCCGATAAATTCGCCGTACCCGCAGGCAGGGCGCTTGCGGTCAATAGAGAGCTTTTTTCGTCATATATAACCGAAAAAATTCAAAATAACGAAAATATCGAATGCTTTGACGAGGAAGTAACCGAAATAAATCCCGAAGAACTCACGGTAGTTGCTACGGGACCGCTTTCGACGGATGCACTCAACGCTTCACTTGAAAAGCTTACCGGCTCGATACCTTATTTTTTCGATGCCGCCGCGCCTATTGTTTCATACGAAAGCATAGATATGTCCAACGCATTCGTTGCCGACAGATACGGCGAAAGCGGCGAGGGCGATTATATAAATTGCCCTTTAAATAAAGACGAATATTTGCTGTTTATAGATGAATTGAAGCGTGCAAAAAGAGTTGAAATGCACGACTTCGAAAGCAAAAAAGTTTTTGACGGTTGTATGCCCATAGAAGTTATGGCGGAAAGAGGAGATAATACTTTACGTTTCGGCCCCATGAAGCCCGCAGGGCTTACAGACCCGAAAACAGGCAGGTGGCCTTATGCTTGCGTTCAGTTGAGAAAGGAAAACGTTGCGGGTGAATCTTATAATATTGTGGGGTTTCAGACCAATTTGCTTTTTCCAGAACAAAAAAGAGTGCTTTCGCTGATCCCCGCGCTTAAAAATGCCGAATATTATCGCTACGGCGTAATGCATAAAAACACTTATATTAATGCGCCCGAGGTACTTAAAAGCGATTTTTCCATGAAAAAGTATCCGCTTATATGGTTTGCAGGACAGATTTCGGGAGTAGAGGGTTACGTTGAAAGCGCAGCTTCGGGGCTTGCCACAGCCATTAACGTTTACAGGTATTTATGCGGAAAAGAAAGCGTGGATTTTACAAATAAAACGGTTATAGGCGCTCTTTCCGAATATGTTGCAACGGAAAATAAGGATTTTCAACCGATGAACGCTAATTACGGCATAATTTATCCGTTGGATGTTGTCGTCAAAGATAAAGACAAAAAGAAGAGAATGATTGCGGAAAGGTCGCTTTCCATTATAAAACAAATAAAGGAGAACGAGAATGAGTGAATTTAAAGGCACAACCATTTGTGCGGTTAAGAGAAACGGAATTACTGCTATTGCCGGTGACGGTCAGGTTACTCTGTCGGAGTCCGTTATCTTTAAAAACAATGCGGTTAAAGTTCGCAGAATATATAACGGAAATGTAATTTTAGGTTTTGCGGGGAGCGTTTCGGACGCTTTCACTCTGACCGAGAAGTTTGAAGGAATGCTCAATAAATATTCGGGCAATTTAATGCGTAGCGCGGTAGAACTTGCCGAGCTTTGGCGCACGGACAAGGCGGGCAGAAAACTCGAAGCAATGCTTATTACAGCCGATAAAGACAATCTGCTTATAGTTTCGGGTTCGGGTGACGTAATCGATCCAGACGGAGGGGTTTGTGCTATAGGAAGCGGCGGAAATTACGCTCTTTCGGCAGCTCGCGCACTTTATAAGGAAACAGATCTCAGTGCGGAAGAAATCGCTTATAAAGCTTTAAAAATAGCAAGCGAAATTTGCGTTTTCACAAACGATAATATAAAAGTGGAAACCGTACAGTAGCGGGAAGTTTTAACAAAGTAAAATCATTAAGAATATAAGGAGAAACTGATATATGGATTTAACGCCAAGACAGATAGTTTTCGAGCTTGACAAATATATAATAGGTCAGGCGGAAGCAAAGCGTGCGGTGGCGGTTGCTCTCAGAAACAGATATAGAAGAAGTAAACTTTCACCCGAAGCTATGGAAGAAATTACTCCTAAAAACATTATAATGAAAGGACCTACGGGCGTAGGTAAGACGGAAATCGCAAGAAGACTCGCAAAGCTGGTAAAAGCGCCTTTCGTTAAGGTAGAGGCCACTAAATTTACCGAAGTCGGCTACGTCGGACGTGACGTGGAATCGATGATAAGGGATTTGGTTGAATGCTCCGTTCGTCTTGTAAAGGAAGAACAGTTTAAGGTTGTCAGCGCAAAGGCAACGGCGGCAGCCGAAAAAGTCGTTTTGAATTCGTTGATGGTTTTGTTAAAGGACGAGAAAGGCGAAACTCCCGAAGATATTTTCAGAAACAGAGTTTTGGAAAATCTTCGTACGGGGCAATACGACAAATATATGATCGAAATAGAAGTTGCGGACGTTCCTAAGCCTATGGAACTTGTACCGGGATCGGGGACAGAGATTAACCTCGGCTCTATTTTCGACGCGTTTTCGCCCAAAAAGAAAAAGCGCAGAAAGGTAACGGTGAAGGAAGCAATGAATTTAATTATTGCTGAGGAGTCCGATAAGCTTATAGATATGGACGCTGTTAATTCGGAAGCCGTTAAGAGAGCTGAAAACGAGGGCATAATTTTCATTGACGAAATAGATAAGATTGCAGGCAAGG
The DNA here is from genome assembly GCA_934254725.1 of uncultured Clostridia bacterium. Taxonomy (GTDB): domain Bacteria; phylum Bacillota; class Clostridia; order Christensenellales; family Borkfalkiaceae; genus RGIG3732. The sequence goes on from CAKQLR010000062.1 coordinate 2,942, forward strand.
GCAATGCGTCGGGCGGTCCTGACGTTTCGAGAGAGGGCGTTCAAAGGGATATTCTCCCGATAGTTGAAGGTTCTACGGTCATAACTAAATACGGTCCGGTAAAGACGGATTACATTTTATTTATCGCTGCAGGTGCGTTTCACGTTTCGTCTGTGTCTGATTTAATTCCTGAATTTCAGGGAAGATTCCCCGTTCTCGTGGAACTTAACAGTTTGACAAAGGAAGATTTCATCAATATTCTTACCGTGCCGGAGAATGCCGTTACTTCTCAATACAAACAACTTTTAAGGGTTGACAATATCGATCTTAAGTTTACAGACGGAGCCATAGAGAAGATTGCGGAGATCTCCGCAGGGCTTAACGAGACTTCGGAAGATATTGGAGCAAGAAGACTTCACACTGTACTTGAACAGGTTTTAAGCGACATATCTTACAATGCAGGCGGGGATTATCCCATGGTTGAAACGGTTATAGACGAGAATTACGTAACCGACCATATGCCTGAGACTTTAAAATCTAAAAATCTTAAAAAATACATTTTGTAAAAGGGATTTTAACAAAAATTATGATTAACATACCAAAGGGAACGAAGGACGTTTTACCATCGGACGTCTATAAATGGCACTATTTTGAAAACTGCGCGAGAAAGATTGCGGACGAGTATAACCTTAAAGAAATAAGAACCCCTGTTTTCGAACATACGGAGCTTTTTCTTCGCGGGGTCGGCGATACGACCGACGTAGTTAATAAAGAAATGTATACTTTCGAGGACAAGGGCGGGAGAAGTATAACGTTAAAACCCGAGGGCACTGCGGGCGTTGCCCGTTCGTTTATCGAAAACGGAATGCACAACGGAGTGCTTCCTTGCAAGACTTATTACTTTTCACCTGTGTTCCGTTACGAAAGGCCTCAGGCTGGCAGACTCAGGGAGCACCATCAGTTCGGCGTTGAAATTTACGGCGGCAAGGGTGCCGATACAGATGCGGAAGTTATTCTTATTGCTTACGACATGCTCACGAAACTCGGGCTGAGCGTTGAACTGAACGTAAACAGCATGGGGTGTTCTACCTGTAAAGCCGCATATAACAAGGCATTAAAAGAGTTCTTAAAGGACAACCTTGACGACATGTGCGATACGTGCAGAGTCCGTTATGAGAAAAACCCTCTCAGAATTCTCGATTGTAAAGAAGAGGGTTGTAAGAAAATTACTTCGGGCGCCCCTGCTATTACCGATTATCTTTGCGATGACTGCAAAGCTCACTTTGAGCAACTTAAAAGCTACTTAACTGCAAACAATCTTCCGTTTAAAGTAAATCCAAGGATAGTTCGCGGTCTCGATTATTATACAAGAACGGTATTCGAATTCGTTACGACCTCGCTCGGCTCCCAAGGAACCGTTTGCGGAGGCGGCAGATACGATAAACTTATCGAAACGCTCGGCGGTACGCCGACATGCGGCGCAGGCTTCGGTATGGGTATAGAAAGGGTTCTTATGCTTATGGAAGCCGTCGGCGCGAAAATTCCAGAAGAAAATCCCGTTAAGGTATATATTGCGTCTATGGGCGAAGCCGAATTCGTACAGGCATTTAAGTTTGTCACGGAACTCAGGAGAAACGGAGTAAAAGCCGAGATTGACCATATGCAAAGAGGAATTAAGGCGCAGTTTAAATATGCGGATAAAATCAACGCGGAATACGTTGCCGTTATCGGCGGAGATGAGCTTCAGAACGGAGAATTAAATTTGAAGAGAATGTCCGACGGTGAAACTCAACGTATAAAATTTGAAGATTTTGTCAATTATTTTGTAACGGAAAAATAAAATTTTTTACATAAAGGAGGCTTGTTTTTGAAATGGCAGAAGTAATTAAAATCGAAAGCGGCAAAGATTTTTCCGATCTTATAAATTCGGGAGAACTCGTCCTCGTGGATTTTTACGCGGATTGGTGCGGCCCCTGTAAAATGCAGTCGCCAATCGTTGACGAACTTGCCGAAGAGGCGGGCGAAAAGTTTAAAGTAGCAAAACTCAATACGGATAAATGCCCGGAGGTTTGCATTAAATACCGCGTGGCTTCTATCCCGACGTTGATTGTTTTTAAGGGCGGAGAGCCTGTCGAAAAATCCGTAGGTCTAACCGAAAAAGCAGAACTCAGCGATATGCTCTTAAAACATATATAAGATTTTTCGGTAAAAACAAACCAATTGCAACAAGTCCGTAAGACGTAGCTCTTCCGGGCTCGTTTTTTCTTTATAAAAAATATAAAAATATTTTTTAAAACGATTGTAAAACGCCGTTGTATGTGTTATAATTGAAATGTAAATTTATTTAAAGGAGACCGCTTTTGAGTAATACCCCCGAAACCTCAAAAAAGAATCGAGACGGACTTTTTACAGCAGAATCATTCGGCATGGCTTTAGTGCTGTATTCCGTTCTGTCGATTATTTTTTTACTGCTCAGCGATGTACTGTTCGGTAAACAATGGTTTTACACACAATTTTTCTACGGTGTGTTCGGCTATTTTTCTTTTGTTTTTTTCGTTACGCTCGCCTATCTCGGCGTCAGTATCGTCCTTAATAAGAAAAGAGCCAAGGGGAACGGAGGAAAAGCGACGCTTCTTGTTATTTTCTTGATTTTACTTGTTTGTCTTTTGCAAACGATTACCGCCGGCGACGTAAGCGGTGGTTTTTCTTCATACGTTAATTCTTGTTATGAAAAAGGGGCTGAAGGTATTTCTACGTGCACTGCGGGCGGGGCGGCTTTTGCCGTACTTTCTTACCCGCTTATCGCTTTGGTTTCTCCGATTGGTTGCTATGTAGTATATCCGCTTTTAATGCTTTTGGATGTTTATTTCCTTTTCCGCGCTTCGGTTAAGGTTGCGGTTAAAAAGGCAACTACAAAAAAGATTAAAGTGGACGATTATGCGGGCGTAAAAGCATATCCTGACGAAGCATTCGATTTTAATGCGGCTCCGCAAATGCAGCCCGTGAAAAATTCATTGTACTTCGGTCAGGGTTCCGCAAACTTTACAGCACCTTCGGCAAGGCAGATGAAATCGGAAAAAGATCGTTTGCTCAATATTTTGTATCCCGAGAGAGGAAATACGGGCAATAACGGCTTTAACTCTTCGAAGTTCAATCAAAGAACTAACGTGGGCGATAACAGAAACGACAGGGCTAACGTTGTGAATGCAGATACCCTTTCCGGGCTTGCAAACAGGAGGACGGGAGATTTTGCCGGTACTTCTTACGGGGCTCAATACGATAACAATACAAACGTTACAAGACCGTTTTCGGCTCCGCGTGAGAGCGCGAACGAAAACAACAGGCAGCCTTTCGGTTCGAGAGCGACAGTTTCGGAACTTCGCACAGAACAGCAGAGAAACGTTTTTGCTTCGAACGGTGATAACTCTGTAAGAATGTCCGACAGGGGAGAAAGAAACTTTGCAAATACCCGTTTCAGCGAAAACAATCGTTTTGCATCTGCTGAGGATAATCAAAGCAGGACCGCACAAAACGAAAATCTTTCTCGCGGGGTAACTCTCGGCGAAGCGATGAACGGGGAAGCTTTCTCGTTCAATCGCGGACGAGAAACAAACGGCGTCAATCCGTTTAACGGTGACAGAACTAGGTCTTTTGATACGGAATACAGAATCGGTGACGGCGGGCGTTCTGTTCAGAACAGTTCTCCGTTGTTCGGTCGAGAACAGAATGAAAACGCGCAAAAATCCGTATATGGTAATGCAAAATTCTCTACGGAAAATCGTCAACGCGCAAATAATGCGGACAACAGGAAGGCTTTCGTCGATAATCAAAGCAATTATAATGAACCTTATATAGGTCAGAACGGCGGGGAATATATTAAGCCCGATCTTGAAACAAAAACGCCTGATACTCCCGATTTCAGCGTTTACGATTCGGCAGAGCAGAAGCGTAATTCTTCGGATATTCTTATGCGGGAAAACGTAACGCCTGTTCAGCCTGAGTTTGCAAAAACGCCGTTCTCGGATAAATGGGATTATTCTCAGAGCAAAAAGAAAGCTGAGGTTACGGAATTGGCGTCCGACGCATTTCCTTCCGATTTTCCCGAACCGGTCGAAGAGAAAAAAGAACGGGTACGCAGAAGCGACGCAGGTCAGCGAGAGCAAACGAACTCCGTTGCCGGCAGTGCGGGCAACTTGTCTGAAGAGTCAAAAGTCGTTAAGTTTATGGGCGAGGATAAGAAAACCGTTTATTCCGTACCGAACGAGGGCAGGGCTTCCGTGTCTGCTTCAGAGGTTTCTAACCCCCAGGCTGAAGAAAAATCGACAGAACCGCTTGCTTCAAACGAAAAACTCGAATATATCGGTATTCCCGAAATGCCTATAAATTACAGATACAACAATCCTCCTATGGAGTTGTACAAGGATGGAGAGGGTAGCCTGGCAAGCGACGACAGCGACGTAGAAGAACGTTCATCGATTATCGAAAGTACTCTTGAAAGCTTCGGTATTCCCGCTAAGGTGGAAAACGTTGTAAAAGGTCCTACGCTTACAAGGTATGAAATTTCAATTCCCGAAGGCGTTCCCGTTAACAAGGTGCCGCCGAGAGCGAGTGACCTTGCCATGAGGCTTGCAGTAGAATCAATTCGTATCGAAGCGCCTATTCCCGGAAAGAGTTTAATAGGTATCGAAATGCCTAACGCCAAAAAGGAAATGGTCAGGATCAAGGATCTTTTGCTCGAGGACGAATACAAAAAGAAGGGGAACGGTCTTTCGATTGTTCTCGGTAAGGACGTTGTGGGAAATCCCGTTATAACGGACCTTACGAAAACTCCGCACTTGCTTGTTGCCGGCGCAACAGGTATGGGTAAGAGCGTTTTCCTGAACACCATGATAATGAGCCTTGTAACAAAATACAGTCCCGCGGACTTAAGGCTTGTTCTTGTCGATCCGAAGCAGGTCGAGTTCTCTATTTATGAAAATATCCCGCATCTTCTTATAAACCAGATTATTACGGAAGCGCCTCTTTGTATAGCAATTCTGGACTGGGCGATAGAGGAGATGGAGGAAAGATACAAGATTTTCAGAAGCTGTTTTGCTCAGAAAATCGACGAATACAATGCTCAGATAAATCCCAAGAAACAAAAGAGAATGCCGAAAATCGTTATAGTTATAGACGAGCTTGGTGATTTGTTCAGCATAAGCCCGCAAGTTAAACGAGATATAGAAGATAGAATTAAGCGTTTAACTCAAAAAGCGAGAGCTGCAGGCATCCATCTTGTAGTTGCAACTCAAAGACCGGACGTTACGGTTATTACCGGCGTAATCAAAGCGAATTTACCTTCGCGTGTAGCATTCAAAGTTATGACTTTTGCCGATTCTTCTACTATTTTAGGAGAAGGCGGAGCGGAAAAACTTCTTGGTGACGGTGATATGATATTTAAAACTTCGAATTCGGCACTTCTTCGTCGTATGCAGGGCGCATATGTTTCCAAAGAAGAACTGCTTTCGGTGCTCGGATACATCAAGGATAACAACGTTGGCTATTACGATTCTAACGCTCAATCTTTCCTGAATGAAAAGAAGGCAAGCACGCAGAACGGCGGATATGCCGCGTCTGCTTCGTTCGGAGAGGGCGGTTGCGATACTTCAGACGAAGCCGGTACGTATAACGGCGTTCCGCTTAGGGATATTCGTGCGCTCAGAGAGGTTATTCTTAAAAAGAGTGCGTCTATTTCACTCCTTCAAAGAAGCTTCTCTATGGGCTACTCCACTGCGGGCAGGCTTATTGACTGGATGGAAAAACAAAACTATATTTCCGGTTTCGAAGGTTCAAAAGCAAGGAAGGTTTTAATTACTATGGATGAATTCGAAAGGCTTTACGGAGGGGCTGATTTAGATTGATTTCACTTAAAGAAAAAAAAATCGCGGTTATTTCGTTAGGGTGTGACAAAAACAGGGTTGACACCGAAAAAATGCTCGGCGAAATCGAAGATTTTGCAACGTTGACATCTAATGCGGAAGAAGCCGAAATTATTATAATCAACACATGCGCGTTTCTCGCTTCTTCGAGAAAAGAGGCAATCGAAACCGTCATAGAATTCAATGCGTTCAGACAGCTCGGCAAACTTGAAAAGCTTGTAGTTACGGGCTGTTTGCCGCAAAAATTTATCGGCGATATTTTCGACGAGCTTACAGAAGCGGACGTTTTTCTCGGCTTCCTCGATTACGATTTGCTTAAAGACGCTTTAATGGAAGCTTATGAAACGGGTAACAGAGTTAACTATGTAAACAGAAAAAAGGCTGTTGAAAACAAAAAAAGAGTTGTTACTACGCCGCTTCATTATGCTTATCTTAAGATTGCCGACGGCTGCAACAACCATTGTACATATTGCTTAATTCCTTATATTAGAGGCAAATATGTTTCTACTCCGATGGAAGACCTTGTAAAAGAAGCTGAGGCTCTCGGCGATGTTTCGGAGCTTATTCTCGTTGCTCAGGACGTGACGAGATATGGCGAAGATTTATACGGAAAGCGTTCTCTCGTAAAGTTGATAAAAGAGCTTTCCGCTCTGGAAAACGTGCTTTCTATAAGGCTTTTGTATTGTTATCCGGATGTTCTGGATGACGAACTTATCGATGAAATAAAAAACAATCCCAAGGTTATAAAATACATCGATATTCCTCTTCAGCACGCCGACGACGGTATTTTAAAGCTTATGAACAGAAAGGGGAATAGAGAAAGCTACCTGGAACTTATTAAAAAGCTTAAAAAGGAAATACCTGGTATTGCTATAAGATCTACATTTATTGCAGGCTTCCCGGGAGAGGATGAGAACTCCTTTGAAAATCTGAAAACCTTCCTTAAAGAGGCAAAACTTTTCAAT
>CAKQLR010000063.1 GCA_934254725.1 uncultured Clostridia bacterium
TATTGCAAAAATAAGCACAAACAAGTTACTGAAAAATATAGAAATAATCAAAGAAACGGCGTGTTGCGATAAATTGTGCGCCGTTGTGAAAGCAGACGCTTACGGACACGGCGCCGCGTTAATTTCGGCACATATAGAACGCTTTGTGGACTATTTTGCGGTTGCTCTTATCGAAGAAGGCGTTGAATTGCGGCTTGCGGGCATACAGAAACCGATTCTCATTTTAATACCCGTTGATAATGAAGACGTTGAACGTGCGATAAGATATGGTTTAACTCTTACCGTAGATTCTGTTACCGATGCAATTTTAATAAATAATGTCTGCAGAAAAAACGGACTGACGGCGGAAATTCATTTAAAAGCCGATACAGGGATGAAAAGACTTGGTTTTGATATAGATAAAACCGAGAAAATCTGCAGAATTATTTATAGGCTTAACAATATACGCGTCACCGGGTGTTATTCGCACTTTGCCGAGCCGGATAATTTAATTCGAACGGAAAAACAGTTTAAACGTTTTTTGTTTGTCAGAGAAACCGTAAAGAAATTTTTCCCGACTGCAGTCTTTCATATAAGTGCGAGCGGGGGAATTCTGAATTCGCCGAGATACTCTCTCGATATGGTTCGCCCGGGTCTTCTCCTGTACGGGTATAAGCCGTTTAAATCGGATGTTGCTCCTGTTGAGCCTATTTTAAAAATTCAGGCAAAAGTAATAAAGAAGAGATTTTTAAAAAGAGGGGAAAGCGTTTTATACGGTCACCGTGAAATGAAAGAGGATAGCGAAGTCGCTTTACTGCGCACAGGGTATGCCGATGGCCTCAGAAGAAGAGAAAACGGTACGATAAACAATAAATGTATGGATATGTGTGCCGTAAAATATGATAAAAATACTGAATATATAACGATTTTTGAAAATGCTGACAATATAGCTGAAATGGAAAATACAATTTCTTACGAAGTGCTTTGCGGGATTACGGGGCGTTCGAGAATTATTTATGAGGAATAAAAAATGAGGGTAATTGCAGGAAAACATCGCGGAGCCGTTTTAAACGAATTTGCTGCTTCGAACATCAGACCTACCGCGGACAGAACTAAAGAATCTGTTTTTAATATTATTTCGGATTTCGTTCATGACAGTGTTTGTCTTGATTTGTTTTGCGGTACGGGCAACCTCGGTATAGAAGCTTTATCCAGAGGCGCAAAGGAAGTTGTTTTTGTCGATAATTCAAAAGAGAGTGTTGCGCTGACAAAGAAAAATCTTGAAAAAGTAAGAGAAAATGCAAAAGTTTTTCTGAGTGACGCAATTTCTTTTTTGAAAACACAGACAAAAAAATACGATATTATTTTTATTGACCCGCCGTATGGCAGCGATGTTTCGATTATTGCCGTTAAAACTATTTTTGAAAACGATTTGTTGACTCAAAATGGTATTATAGTTTTTGAAAGAGATGTTCCTTTTGTTTCCGATATGCCCGGGATTTCTGTTTTCGACCAAAGAAAATACGGAAAGGCTGTTATTTCTTTTGTAAGAAAAACCAGAAAATGTTTGTTTGCAGGCACATTTGATCCTTTTACATCGGGACACGAAGACGTTGTAAAAACAGCAACTAAAAGATATGACGAAATTCACGTTTGCGTTATGAACAATCCAAGCAAAAAGCCTTTATTTTTATTGCAAGACAGATTGGAAATAATTCAAAAATCACTTATAAAATATGAAAAAATCATTGTATCTTCATGGGACGGACTTCTTGTAGATTATATGAAAAAACATGGTATTCTCGTCAATGTTCGCGGTATACGTGACGATAAAGATCTGGGTTATGAAAAGGAGATGGAGAGAGTAAACATGGAATATTATCCAGATATTATCTATGATTACATTTACACGGGCAACCCTGTTTCTTCGTCTTTCGTCCGAGAAACAATTGAAAATGGCGGAGATATTTCTTTTTATGTTAACAAAAACGCGTTAAATCTAATAAATAAAGCTTATCAGAGCAAAACAAAGTAGAATTGTAATTACACTTTGAATTATTTTAGATAACAAGAATATGCCGAGATTAACCTCGGCTTTTTTTAAAAAAATTATCGATTGAGCGATTACGGAAATTCCGCCGAACGAAATGCAACCGCCAATAAGCGCGACAGAAAGAGGTGTTGCTTGTTTTGACAAAACATTGCACCCGTTTGTACATTCTATCATACCTTTTACAAACCCTTCGGCGTTGTTGCATCCTATTATTTTTTCTAAAAGAAATTCGACGGGATATGTAATTTTGAAGTCGAAAAACACATCTGAAACAACATAGAAAATACAAATAAGACCACCTACTATTAAAATAGAAATAACAGATGAATATACACATTCATAGAGTATGTTACCGCCGTCGATTTCGGGTTTACGACAGGTATAAGATTTATTAAAATCTCCGTAATTACAAAAGATTTTTCCGCAAATCATTACAGATAAAATATGCACGGCAAACAGTATGTAACCGAGTGTTTTATCGCATAACATATTCGCCCCCACGGCGCCTATTACGAACAACGGACCGGACGTTGAACAAAGACAGGAAGCCCTTGTAGCTTCGTATTTGTCTATTTTCCCTTCCGAATATAATTCGCTTATCATTTTTGCTCCCACGGGGTATCCGGAGATCAAGCTCATTAAAAAAACGTATCCTACTTCTCCGCTGCATCGAAATAATTTTTGTGTAATGCCGGAGCATGCTTTCGTAAAACAATTCAGAGCACCTGTTTTAAAAAGAAGAAGAGTGCAGAAAAAGAAGGGAAACAAACTTGGCAAAACGTTGTTTGCCCATAAAAGTATACCTTTTTTTGCGGATGAAACATATCTTTCCGGGAACGCTATAATGCAACCGCATACAAACAGTATTGTTACTGTAAAAAAAATTTTTATAAAATTTATCTTTTTTTTCATTCGGAAATTTCCTAAAAATCATTTACTTTGTATATTTTATTGATTTTTGTCTTGCAATATGTTAAAATTCATTATATGGATTTACTCGATATGATTAACGGGCAAGAGATAACCGCTCCGCTTTCGGAGCGTATGCGTCCGAATAATTTAAGGGAATTTTTAGGGCAGGGGCATATAGCAGATAAAAGCAGTTTGCTTTTCAGGGCGGTTTCTACCGACAGATTGGGTAGTTGTATCTTCTGGGGCCCGCCCGGGTGCGGAAAAACTACTCTCGCAAACATAATCGCAAATTCTACCAGCGGAAACTTCGTTAAACTTAATGCGGTAAACAGCGGTGTTGCCGATGTTAAAAAAGTGGTGGAGGAAGCGGATAATACCCGCAAACTCTACGGAAAAAAGACGTATCTTCTGCTTGACGAATGCCATAGATTTAATAAAACTCAGTCTGATTCGCTTCTTCCCGCTATAGAACAAGGTAAGATTATTTTTATCGGTTCTACAACGGAAAATCCGTTTGCTTCAATGACGCCCGCGCTTGTCAGCAGATGCAGAGTTTTTGAATTTAAAAGACTCGATACGTCGTTAATAAAAAATGCGCTTATAAAGGCGTTATACGATGAGAAGAGGGGGCTTGGAAAGTTTAACGCCGTTGCGGACGACGACGCGATACAACACATTGCTTTTGCTGCGGGCGGAGATTTGCGCTCCGCTTATAACGCTCTCGAACTTGCAGTTCTGACTTCCGAAAAAGACGAGGAAGGAAAAATTCACGTTAAACTTTCGGATGCAGAGCAATCTATCCAAAAAAAGGCGCTTTCTTATAACCAGGATCTGTATTACGATATATTATCCGCTTTTTGCAAGAGTCTCAGAGGAAGTGATTCCAACGCGGCTCTCTATTATGCGAACAGGCTTATTTCGGGCGGGTGCGATCCGATGCTTGTAGCGAGGAGACTTGTCGTTCACTCTGCCGAAGATGTTGGGCTTGCCGATCCGAACGCTCTAACGATTGCCGTAAACGCTATGTACGCCCTTGAAAAAATAGGCGTTCCGGAAGCGCTTATTCCTCTTTCGGAAGCCATTATTTACGTCTGCGAAGCTCCTAAAAGCGACTCCGTTATTCTTGCGCTCGAAGGTGCTCGGTCAGATGCGGAACAATATCGTGACGATGATATTCCGCCGTATTTAAAAGATAATTCATACGGGGGCGAACAGACTAAAAAACAAAGCGAAGCGTATAAATACCCGCATCTTTACGGGGGATACGTCAAACAGCAATATCTTCCCGACGGGCTCAAAAATAAAAAATATTACAGTCCAAAGGATTATGGCTTTGAACGCCAGATTAAAAAAATCAGAGTATCAAAAGGAATGGATGAAGAATAAATTATTCTTTATCTATCGGTGATTTTATGCGATTTAAAAATACCGTAAGGCTTTTTGCCGCCTCTACAAAAACTATTTTGTGCGATTTATTGTTCAGAGGAATATCGTTTATCGTTTGCGCTACTGTTGCGTATTTTTTCGTTACGCCGCTTCTCGGAAATATCTTCAAGCAAGATTCTACTCTTTCTCTTATCGACGCCCTGAAAAAGGTCGTCGGCGCGTTTTTTACAGGGACGGAGGAATTTAAAACGGCAAGCAACGAATTGTTTCCCGTTTGGGACGGATTTGTTGCGATGCTGTCGGGTAAACTTTCGGAAATTTTTTCCGTAGGCGTAGCTGTTGCCGTTTTGCTTATTCTTGTTTCGATACTTTTCGGTTTAGCGGGATATGCTTCGGGTAAATCCGTTTCCGCTTACTCGACGTCGCTTAAAAGCGAGGGCTATCTGAAAACTATTCTGGGTAATTTCGGTAAAGCGTTTTTATATCAGCTTGTTTACACTGTGGTTTCCTTTGTATGGAATTTGATATTATTTACGTTGACCTATTTGTTTTTCAAGTATACGGTTGCATATATTACGCTGTTGTCGTTGACCGGCTCTGTTATACTGCTTGTGCTCGGTACTGCTTTGAAAAATGCCGTTCTATCCGATTTTTTACCTGCCGTTTGCAACGGGGAAAAGGTTTTTACCGCATTTATCGGTTGTTTCAAAGGAAGGAAAAAAGATTTCGGAAAAGTATTCGGTCTGTACCTGCTTTCAAACGCGATTATTCTTTACCTCGGTGTTTCGGTCGGTGTGTTTACTTTCGGTGCCGGGCTGTTCTTTACCGTTCCCGCATCGTTTGTATTTATTTCGTGCGCTAATCACGTTGTTTATTATGCGAGGACCAAGCACAAATATTTTATAGATTATAATACGGTTGTTAATCCGTCGGAGATGGGGGACGATGAGAAAAATCTTATCAAAGGTATAGATTTGTAATTTATCTTCGTATTTGCTCATAATATTTTTATGGCAAAATTGACCGAGAGAATTAAAAATTTGTATAAATTCTGGCAAAGCATAAGGTCAAGGGAGATTTCGGCAAGCCTTGCCTTTTATTTTTTAACTGGTATCGTACCTCTTTTGTGTTTGTTCGTTTTGATTTTCGGAAAGAGAATTACAAACGTTATCGAAAGCTCGCCGCAATTGCTTTCTGGTGTCGGTGAAATGCTTGACGGACTGGTTTTGCTTAGTGAAAATATATCCGGAACGGGTGGGACTGTTCTCGTTTTTACCTCTCTCTATTCATCGGTAAATTTGTTTTATCGCTTTGGAAAATGTGGTGAATTGCTTTATAAATGTGAACGTAAAAACTGTAAAATTACAGGCAGAATCATTTCTTTTGTGTTCTTGATTTTTACCGTGCTGCTGTTTGCCGTTTCTTCTTCCGTTGCTGTGTTTGTTTCCGGGATGTTTAAAAATCTTTTTGGCGTTTGCATTTCCTTTTTAATATTGTTCGTATTTTTGCTTTTCTCCGCAGTATCGCTGAATTTAGTGGTTTGTCCTTACAGAATTTCGATTGCGGAGGCGATTAAGGGAAGTTTTCTCACGTCGTTTCTGTGGCTTCTTTGCGCTGTTGGGTTTACGCTTTACTCGAATATTATATCTTTTGAAAAATACGGAGAATTGAAATGTATGTTTGCTCTTATGGTTTACTCATATCTGGTTATGCAGGCTTTTACCGCGGGCGTTTCTTTGAATATTCTTACCTTGGGAAAACTAAAAAGAATAAAGCAAATTAGCTCCGAATTTAAACAATAGCGATTTTTTTGTTTTCGTTGGGATTCGACTTATTTCGCATAAAGAACGGTTTTTTCGCATAGGCATATATACAGCCAAAAAGGAGAGTTTTTATGTCTGTCGAAAGAATATTAAAAGAAGCAGAGTATATGATTAAAAACAATGCTACGGTAAGGGATACCGCAGCTTACATCGGTATAAGCAAATCTACCGTTCATAAGGACGTTACCGAAAAACTCGAAAGCATTGACAAGGAATTATGGCTAAAAGTCAGGGCGGTTCTCGATAAAAATCTCGTGGAAAGACATATAAGAGGGGGGCTTGCAACCAAAAGGCATTACGCTCTTCTCGAAAAAAAGCCAAAAAGTCTTAAAATATTCTGAAAAACTTTAAAAAACGTTTTGCCTATCCGACCAAGTTATGTTATAATATATTAGATTCTGAACATACACGGGAGCAATACTCATGAAAAGAACTCAAATAAAGCAAATTTTTAACAACATCGACGAGTATGACGGCAAAACCGTTACCGTTTGCGGTTGGATAAGAACTTTAAGAGATTCCAAGGCATTCGGTTTTATAGAGCTTAACGACGGCAGTTTTTTCAAAAGCTGTCAGGTCGTTTTCGAAAGAGCTAATTTAGCCGAATACGATGAAATAGCAAAACAGAATGTGGGCGCGTCGCTCGTTGTTACGGGTAAGGTTGTTGCAACCCCCGATATGAAGCAGCCTTTTGAAATCAAGGCGGACAAGATTGTGGTGGAAGGCACTTCTACGCCCGATTATCCTCTTCAAAAGAAGAGGCATTCTCTTGAATATCTTCGCGAAATAGCTTATCTTCGTCCAAGGACGAACACTTTCAGTGCGGTATTCAGAATAAGGAGCGAGGCTGCTTACGCTATACACAGCTTCTTTAACGAACGCGGTTTCGTTTATGTTCATACTCCGCTTATCACGGGCAGCGACTGTGAGGGTGCCGGCGCTATGTTCCAGGTAACTACGCTCGATCTTCAGAAAGTTGCCGCTTCGGGAAAAGTCGATTATAAAAAAGATTTCTTTGAAAAACCCGCAAGTCTTACCGTTTCCGGTCAGCTTAACGTTGAAACATACGCTATGGCATTCGGTAACGTTTATACTTTCGGACCTACTTTCAGGGCTGAACGTTCCAACACACCGAGGCATGCCGCGGAATTCTGGATGATAGAACCTGAAATGGCTTTTGCAGACTTAAACGACGATATGGACGTAGCCGAAGCTATGGTCAAGTACGTAATCAACTACGTTATGGATCATTGCAAGGAAGAACTCGAATTCCTCAACAACTTTGTAGATAAAGGGCTTCTTGACAGGCTTAACAACGTAAGAAACAACGAATTCGTTCGCTTAACCTATACAGAGGCGATAAAAATTCTCGAGCCTGTAAAAGAAAAATTCGAATTCCCCGTAAGTTGGGGGTGCGACCTGCAAAGCGAACACGAGCGTTATCTTACCGAACAGGTATTCAAAAAACCTGTTTTCCTCACCGATTACCCGAAGGAAATCAAAGCGTTCTATATGAAGCTTAATCCGGACGGAAAGACCGTTGCCGCAGCAGACCTTCTGGTTCCCGGCATAGGAGAGCTTATCGGCGGAAGTCAAAGAGAGGAGAATCTCGAACTTCTCGAAAAGAGAATGGACGAGCTTAACATGAAGAAAGAGGACTACAGTTGGTATCTCGACCTTCGCAAATACGGCAGCGTTACGCATTCCGGCTTCGGTCTCGGCTTTGAAAGAATGATTATGTATTTAACGGGCATTTCCAACATCAGAGACGTAATTCCTTTCCCGAGAACCGTTTCAAATCTCGATTATTGATAAGGGGTAAGGTATGAAAATAGTTATCGACGCTTTCGGCGGGGATAATGCCCCTCTCGCAATAGTTAAGGGCGGTATTGAAAGCTTAAAAGAAAGCGAAGGGTTTTCAATAATTTTTACGGGTAAAGCTGATGAAATCAATAAGATTTTGGATGAATATTGCCCTGAAAACCTCAGAAACA
>CAKQLR010000064.1 GCA_934254725.1 uncultured Clostridia bacterium
ACGATATTCCGACCGTTGCAATCAGAAAGAAAACGGACTCGTCACTCGTTAAAGGTTTTAAGCTTTTAAAGGAAAACGACGACGTGGGCGCGCTTATTTCAGCCGGCAGTACCGGCGCCGTTCTTACGGGCGCTACGCTTAAGGTCGGAAGAATAAAAGGTGTTTCGAGGCCTGCTTTGGCTCCCGCGCTTCCTACTGTAAAGGGCGGATACGTTATGCTTATAGACTGCGGGGCGAACGCCGAATGTAAGCCGATTAACCTCGTGCATTTTGCCGTAATGGCTTCGAATTATATGAAAGTCATGTACGGAGTGGAAAATCCGAGGGTTGCGCTTCTTGCAAACGGAACGGAAGACCACAAAGGTACTCAGCTTACGCAGGAAACGTTCGGCATGCTTAAACAAATCGAAAGCCTTAACTTTGTCGGCAATATGGAGGCGCGTGATGTGCTTTCCGGCAACTACGACGTAGTCGTGTGCGACGGTTTCAGCGGCAATATATGTCTTAAGAGTTTAGAGGGAATGTCTGTTTCCATGATGAAAATGATTAAACAGGGCGTTATGAGTTCGTTTAAGGCTAAGGTAGGCGTGCTGTTTATGAAAGGCGTATTCAGAAACCTGAAAAAGAAAATGGACTACAATTCCAACGGCGGGGCGATGTTCCTCGGTGTAGAGGGGATTGTCGTTAAGGCGCATGGCGCGGCTACCGAAAAGACTATAAAAAGCACCGTTCTTCAGGCGAAAGAAGCCGTAGAGGGCGATGTTATCGGAAAAATAAAAAAGACGCTCGAAACTGTTGATTTCGACACTCTTTGCAAGGCGGACAACCTATGATTTTTTATACGCACGAATGCGAAGAAAAGTTAGGTTATTCTTTTAACGACAAACTGCTTTTAAGAAACTGCTTTACGCATACATCGTATTCTAACGAACACGGAGAGGAAAGCAACGAAAATCTTGAATTTTTAGGAGATTCTATACTGAATTTCACCGTGGCGGAATATCTCTACAGGGCTCACAGCGGCAATGAAGGCGATATGACGAAAAGGCGCGCGGAGCTTGTTTCGGCGGAGCCGATAGGGGAAGTCGTTCAAAGAATGGGTTTGGACGAATTCTTGCTCGTAGGAGAAGGTGAGCGCAAAAAAAAGCCGAAGCTTAATATGTGCGCCGATCTGTTTGAAGCAATCGTTGCGGGTATTTTCCTCGACGGAGGTCTTGAAAAAGCAAAGAAATTTATTTACGATAATTTGCTTTCAGTTAAAATTCCGTTAAAGAATGTATGCGATAATAAAACGAAGTTTCAGGAATTCGTGCAGGGGGTAAGAGCTGGTAAAATTTCATATCGTTTGCTCGATAAAAAAGGCCCCGACCACGCTCCCACTTTTATTTCTGCCGTTTTTGTCGGCGGAGAGCAAATCGCAACGGGCGAGGGGACAAGCAAAAAGAACGCCGAACAGAACGCGGCAAGCAAAGCGCTTGATATTCTGCATAAAAGATTTTCGGAAAACGGAAATTTGAAAAAGAATAAAAAAAGGGCAGTTAGTTTAAAACAAGACAAAAAGGAAAGCAAAGAAAAATTTACTGCTTTAAATAATAACAAGAAAGAAGCCGATAAGGCAAAAATCGATACTAAAACAAGAAAAAATGCGATAATATCGCAAAAAACGATTAAACAAAATACACCATAAAAGGGGTAAACGAAATTGAACTTTACCAAGATTGAAATTATCGGATTTAAAAGTTTCGCTAATAAAACGGAAATTCGATTCGACCACGGTATCACCGGTATCGTAGGTCCTAACGGTTGCGGAAAGTCCAACGTTGCGGACGCTATAAGATGGGTACTCGGCGAACAGTCTCCGAAATCACTCCGCGGTTCCAACATGCAGGACGTAATTTTTAACGGAACACAGAACAGAAAATCTCTTAGCTATTGTGAAGTTTCATTGTTTTTCGATAACTCAAACGGCATTTTTAAAAGCGTTGAGTATACCGAAGTAATTCTCACCCGTAAGCTTTACAGAAGCGGCGAAAGCGAGTATTACGTAAACAACAAACCTTCAAGGCTTAAAGATATTGTCAACCTTCTTCACGAATGCGGTCTGAGTAAGGAAGGTTATACGATTATCGGGCAGAACAAAGTCACGGAAATTTTGTCATCCAAGCCGCAGGACAGGCGCGCTATATTCGAAGAAGCCGTAGGTATTTCAAAGACTAAACAGCAAAGACTCGAGGCGGAGAGAAAGTTACAAAAAGTAAACGATAACATCACTCGTTTCTCGGATATCTGTATGGATCTTGAACGCCAGCTTGCTCCGCTTTCGCGTCAGGCTGAAACGGCAAGGACGTATAACTCGCTTTCCGAGGATTTAAAGAAGTGCGAGGTAAACTCTTATCTTTACAAGGTAGATAATTCCGCAGGGGAAAAGGGTGCAATAAACTCTCGCATAGAGGTCTTAAATGACTCTCTTTCTCAAAAGAAGGCTGATTTTGCTCTTCAGGAGAAGATATACAACGAAAGTATGGCTTCTGTCGGCGCTACAGACGATGAAATCAAAAGTTTGAACGAACAAATTCTTGATAAGACGGTCGGTCTCGAGGAGCAGAAGGGTAACGCCAAACTGTACAATCAAAAAATTGTTTTCTTTAACGATGAAATAGAACGACTCAGAAAAGAGAATACCGATAATCAGGCGAAAATCAATGCCAATGCGGCTTCTCTTGCGGACAAAAAAAGCTATGACATTAAAGCAGAAAACGAATTGCAGATGCTTATAGCAAAATCCGAGCAGATAGCGACGAAACTTGTCGAGATTATAAAGGAAATCAACTTTAACGAGTCGTCCTCCAAGGAAGAAACGAACAGAATTATAGATTCTATTAAGGAACTTTCCGATTTGAAGTCTTCGTCTGCATCACTTTCTGCAGAACAGGCAGCTGTTGAAGAAAGAAAGAACGATACGCTTTTAAAACTTGACGGTCTCAGGGATAAGATTAAATCGCTCGGCAAGGAAAAACAAGCCGTTTCAGACAGAATTTCGGCCGTTTCGAGGGAAATCTCGTCTCTTGTAGAAGAAATCGAAGCGAGCGAAAACGGCGTAAAAATTACAAACGATAAGCTCAACGAGATAAATAACAGGCTTTTCAGTTTGAATAATTCTATTACAACGATAGAGGCAAACGAAAAATTCTATAAAGGTCTCAGAGAATCGTTCGAAGGTTTCCAGGATGCGGTAAGACGTCTTATGAATGCCGCAAAAACGGACAGAGAGGTAGAAAAGAGAATAAAAGGCGTTGTAGCTTCTCTTGTACATACGGACAGAAAGTATGAGGTAGCTATGGAAATAGCTATGGGCTCGGCTATTCAGAATATAGTTACGGCTAACGAGAGCGACGCTTCTTTCCTTATCGAATATTTAAAGAGAAACGGTTGGGGACGTGCTACGTTCTTACCCGTATCGGCTATTAAGTACAGAACGGATTCTGCCGAGATTATGAGCGCAAAGAATGAGAACGGCGCGCTCGGACTTGCAGCGAAACTTGTTTCCTACGACTCGTATTACGAACCTGTTATCAGGTATCTTCTCGGCAACACGCTTATTTGTGATACGCTTGACCATGCAGTCGGCATCGCGAAGAAGTACCGTTTTGCGTTTAAAATCGTTACTTTGGAAGGAGATGTTCTTTCTCCGCAAGGCTCTATGACGGGCGGCTCGAGAAAACAAACGGGTTCGAACATTCTTTCTGTAGACGGCAAGCTTGAAGGATTCAAAAAAGATCTCGAACGCTTGCGTGCGGATTATGAAGCCGCTAACAAAAAGAAGAACCAGTATGTTCAGACGCTTGCTTCTCTTAACTCGGACTTGAGCGAAATGAACACTCAATATAACGAGAAAAAGCAAGAAACGGTTGCGTTAAAGGAAAAACTTAACGCCATCGATAACGCTGTTTCGGAAGCGGAAAAAGACGAGTATTCGTACAGAGAGGTCTTAAAAGCTATCAATACCCGCCTTCAGGAAATCGAAAGGCAGGTTTCCGATATGGAGGAGGGCAAACAGACTCTTGAAAATGCGAATACCGAAAAGACGAGCGAAAGACAGAAAAAAGAAGGCTACTACGACGAGCTTAAAAAGGAAAGAGATAAGCTTATTGCTCAGAACACCGAATGCCAGGCTAAAGTGGCCGGTTTAAAATCCTCGGTAGCTTCTAATAAGACCGACATTGAAAGGCTTTCTTCGGAAGTATCCAATCTCCGTTCGCTTATAAGGGATAACGATAAGACTATCCAGAACGACCTCGACATTATTGCTAAGCTCAAAGAGGATGCCGAAAAACTTATTCTTTCTTCCGAGGATCAGAAAACGGTTGCTATTCTCAGAGAAAAACTGAAGAGGGCAGAGGATAAAAAAGAAACGCTCCAAAGAGATATAGAGTCTTCCAACACAAAGAAAACTCAGCTTAACGACGAGATTAACGCTCTTACCGAATCTAAACTTAAAGAAGAATTCAATCTTGAAAAGGTAGACGCCGACCTGAGAAATTCCGCAGAACAGCTCATGAGGGATTACGAACTCGCTTACGAGGACTGCCTTGCGCTCAGAGCGGAAAATTACGACCACAAACAAAACCTTGTCGATATCGATAAGATCAAGAGAAAGATCCGCGGATTAGGTCCCATCAATAATAACGCTATCGCCGATTACGAGGCTATAAACTCGGTATATCAGGACAACCTGTTGCAGAAAAACGACCTTGAAAAAGGTGCCGAAGATCTGAGAACCGGTATTGAAAGCCTTACTCAGGAGATGACCACGAAATTTAATGCGGGCTTCGAAGTTATCCGCTCCAATTTCCGCAGAATATTCAAGAAATTGTTCGGTGGCGGCAGCGCGGATTTACTTCTTGACTACGAAGACTGCGACGATCCGCTCGAAGCAGGTGTTGAAATCGTTGCGGAACCGCCGGGAAAGAAATTGCAGAAGATTTCGTTGCTTTCCGGTGGCGAAATGGCTCTTACCGCAATAGCTATTTTGTTCGCAATACTTCGTCTTTGCCCGATGCCTTTCTGCGTACTCGACGAAATAGAGGCAGCTCTCGACGAGGCGAATGTAGAACGTTTTGCAAGGTATCTTAAGAACTTCTCTGCGGATACTCAGTTTATCGTTATTACCCATAAAAAGGTTACGATGGAGCTTGCCGATGCACTCTACGGCGTTACCATGCAGGAAAAAGGTGTTTCCAGCATAGTTTCCGTTGAGTTGTCGGATATAAACGATATAGAAACAGCTTAATTTTTAGTATAGTCGGCGAGGGTAAATGTATTTCGTTTGCCCGCGCCGTTTTACGGGAGAGATTTATTATGGGATTTTTCGGCAAAATATTTTCTGCTCTAAAAAAGACAAAAGATAAGATTGCAGACGGACTTTCGTCTCTTTTTAACAGGAACAAAATTGATGACGAGTTCTTCGATGAACTTGAGGAAGTGCTGATTTCTTCCGATATTAGCGTAAGAACTTCCATGGATATAGTGGAAAGCCTTCGCGATAGGGTAAAGAAAGAAAAGATTTCTGAAAACGAAGGCGTTCAGCAGGCGCTCAGGGAAATTTTAACCGAAACGATTGAACAAGCCGAACCTCTGGAGATCGAAACGCCCGCCGTTATTATGGTAATCGGTGTAAACGGCGTCGGAAAAACTACTTCGATAGGAAAACTTGCGCACTATTTATCAGGTAAAGGCAAGAGCGTTACTATCGCCGCGGCGGATACGTTCAGGGCGGCTGCATCCGACCAACTTTCCGTCTGGGCAGAAAGAGCTAATGTAAAAATAGTAAAAAGCGCAGAGGGAAGTGATCCGTCAAGCGTGGTTTTTGATGCGATTACTTCTGCAAAAGCTAAAAAAACAGACTATTTGATTATCGATACCGCTGGCAGACTTCACGTTAAGGCAAACCTGATGGAAGAGCTTAAGAAGATGTCGAGGGTGGTTGAGAGAGAGTATCCCGAAGCATCGTTTTATAAATTCATAGTTCTCGACGCAACGACGGGTCAGAATGCCGTAAATCAGGTTGAAGTATTCAACGAAGCTGTCGGTATTGACGGAATTATCCTTACGAAACTTGACGGCACCGCTAAGGGCGGATTTGTTATTTCTATGTGCGGAGAGTTGGGTATCCCCGTAACATATGTCGGCACAGGAGAAAAGCTTGACGATATCGACGAATTTGACGTAGAACAATTCGTTCACGGCATTTTATAGTTTTTTAATAAAAATTGTTCTGTTTATAATAATTTTTATCGAAGAAACGTTTGACAAAATTTTATTCGGATATTATAATATAAGTGTAAGGCAAAAATGCTTTACACTTGTTTTTTATGGAAAAGGATTTTGAGCTTATCGGTTTGTTCGGAATATACGGAAATCTTTTGACCGAACATCAAAAAGAATTGTTCGATTTGTACTACGAGTGCGACTTATCTCTCGGGGAGATTGCCGATATCAAGAAGATAAGCAGGCAAAGCGTGAACGACGGGCTTAAGAAAGCAAAGGAAATTCTTTTGGAAACCGAAAGAAAACTCGGTTTGCATAAAAAAATCTCGTCCGCTATCATCGAAGCGGAAAAAGCAGAGGAGAGCGGCGATTATCAATCGGCTGTGAAAAACATTAAATCGGTGTTGGAGGATGCCTGATGGCTGTATTTTCCGGACTTAGCGAAAAATTAAATCACATCTTTGCAAAGATGACAAAACGAGGCAAACTTGACGAATACGAAATCAAGCAAGCCATGCGTGAAGTGCGTATCGCCCTTTTAGAGGCTGACGTTAATATAGGCGTTGCTAAAAAATTCATAAACGACGTAAGCGAGAAAGCTTTGGGTCAGGATATACTGAAAAGTCTTAGTCCCGCTCAACAGGTTATTAAGGTCGTAAACGAAGAACTGACCGCTCTTATGGGCAGCACCAATTCCAAACTTGAATGGAAGGGCGCGCCTACTGTAATTATGATGTGCGGACTTCAGGGCGCAGGTAAAACCACGCTTTGCGGAAAGCTCGCTCTTTATTTGAAAAAACAAGGGAAAAAGGTTCTTCTCATCGCATGCGACGTTTATCGTCCCGCCGCAATAAATCAATTAAAAATCGTAAGCGAAAAAGCTAATACAGAAATATTCGAACAGGGACAGGGTGATCCCGTTCAAATAGCGAAAAAAGGCGTTGATTATGCAAAATCTTACGGCTTTGATTATGCGATAATAGATACTGCCGGCAGACTTCATATAGACGATGCTCTTATGACAGAGCTTGAAAATATAAAAGCTACCGTTTCGCCTGCGGAAATTCTTCTTACCGTTGACTCGATGACAGGTCAAGACGCAGTTAACGTTGCAAAAACCTTTAACGAAAGGCTTGACGTGACCGGTGTGGTTTTGACCAAGCTTGACGGCGATACGAGGGGCGGCGCGTGCCTTTCTATAAAAGCGGTTACCGGTAAACCCATTAAATTTTCGAGCGTCGGCGAAAAACTTACAGATCTTGAGCCGTTTTATCCCGACAGAATGGCGTCGAGAATACTCGGAATGGGCGATGTTTTGTCTTTGATAGAAAAAGCCGAGCAGGCGATAAGCGAAGATCAGGCAAAGAAGCTCGAAAAAAAGTTCAGAGAAAACAGCTTCACTTTAGAG
>CAKQLR010000065.1 GCA_934254725.1 uncultured Clostridia bacterium
CAAAGAAGGTCGCAGGAGAAATCCTGCGACCTTCTTGTAAACATTTGACTGAATTTAATTTATGCATAATTATGATTTTGAGTATTTTTTGTGAGTTTCTTATCTGTTTTTTGTAAATGCGTCCTCGTATTTTGCTACAACATCTTTTACTCTATCCCATATTTCAACAAAGCCGTTCTTCTCTTCGAATACTTTTCCGGTGCTTTTCGGTGTTTCAATTTTCATTTGCATGAAATTATTCCTGAATGTCGGGACATATGTATCCTGACGGTCTGCGTTTAAACAAAGTTTTTCCATGTCGTAAACCGTTATTTTGTCGCTTTCTTTTTGTAGAAGTAAGTATGCACGAAGAATTTTGTGATTTATTTGATCGGGGTTATTTGCCCAACGTGGAATTCTTCTGATTGCCTTTGGCTCTTCAGTGGAGAGAGGGGAGTTTGAAGCATATTTTTCGCTAACTTGTGCGAACACTCTGGATATGTATTCTTTCATGCAGTTGTTCAGTGCGTTGGTTTGATTCTCACCGGCGAGCATAAGCGCTACTGTGAACTTCTCGTGTGTTTCGTTATCTGCTAAAAATGTTATCTTCTTTTTGTTCATTTTGTCACCAATAGTTTTTGTTTGTATTATATCACATATAACGTTTTTTGTCAATTATTCTTATAATGTTTTATTTTACAATATAACGCAAATTGCACTATTTTATTATGATACTAATTAAGTACTATTAAACAAAAAAGAGTAAGTGTTTGTGTGTTGAATAAAGATTATTAAATAATTGTATTTTTATGCGGGAGTGTAGGGTGATGTTTTTTAGCATATATATACCCAAAAATAGTAATATTAATAAAATAATACTATTGAGTAAAATAATTTAAATATTGAAAATACTAAAATATGTTTTCAAATGAAAGCTTGAATGACTTTGGGATTTGAGTTGTTAAATCATAAATGACTTTCAGTTTTTGAATAACTTCTTTTGTGTTGTCTTGCTCGGAAAGAATTACTGCCTCACTCAGCCACAGATCGATTTCCTTTATTTCTGTATGGGGAATAATAATGTGTAATGATTTTTTGTTTTTATGCCAAGCTTTTTGGAGGGTAATTAAATCGTCTGGTTGAGTGGTATCGTTTATGCATTTCTCGATGACTATTTGAGTTTTTTCTGAGAAGTCCGAAAATGTTTTGGTTACATAAATGTTTTCGGATATAGCCCCGAACGTAAATAGCAATGTAATAATTAAAGTGGAAATTAGAGATTTTACCATTGATATTGCTCCTCGATTTTCGTTTGTATAATTTTATAGGTTGAATTTAGGTTTTGAAGATAGGTTTTTCCTTTTCCGTCGATTGTCATTATGCCAACATTCTTTAGTTTGGTCTTGTTTGCAAACAGAATTTGGTTGATATTTTTTTCTGAAAAACCGCACAATTTAACATTGTTCTTTACGATTTTTCCGTTTTCAATAAGAATAATTGCAAGTTCTTCCGATTTTTGAACCTGAGGATTCTCTATGATAGAGACTTTTCCGTTTGATTCCAATATAGCGTATTTAACTTCGTCTAAAGAAAAATATCCTTTTGCTCGAAGGTTTTCTATTAAATCTCCTGCATCTAAGTTGTTTTTGCGTAATTCTGTAAAGTTTATGCCGTCAGGCGTTATTACGATTGAAGGTTTTCCGCTCAAAAAATTGCGCCAGGTTTCTCCGCCTTGCTCGACAAAAGACATTATTTGATGAATTATGAACAGTGAAATTACCGAGACAATTCCGTAAAGAAGAGGGATTGAGACGTCGGACATGGGTACGCATGCGACTTCTGCGATTAAAAGCGTGATGACGAATTCGTAGGGTTGCATTTCGCCTATCTGGCGTTTTCCCATAAGTCTCATTACTATTACGAGAATTACTAAAATTATTATTCCGCGTATAAAGATAATAACCATATCTATAGTTTGTTGTAGTTTTCGATTTTTATGAGTGTTAAAGATGAGAAGGTTTTTAACAATGCGTAAAAAATTTATAAGACAAATAAAGTGCTTTTTATTGATATGTTATGCTAGCAAAATCAAAAAAATAATTGTCGGCAAAACTTTCGCTAAAAGCGATATATAAAAATCGTTGACTGTCGCTGCAAAAAAATGTATACTAAAAAACAAGAGTAGACAAGAGTGCGTCGAACTTATGTTCCAAGTGTTCGGAGAGGGGATATCTCTCTGAAACGAAACGGTTAGCCCTGCGGGATTCTTGTCGGGTCCGCGTATCTTTCGGCTCGTTGCGGCCGTTTTTTATTGTCGGGCAACTCATTATTTCGTGAGGTGCTTTTTTTATGAATTCCGTTACTAAGAAGATTGTTTTTACTGCTGTGCTTACGGCTGTTCTTGCCGTAATAAACGCTTTTGCGACTATTAGAATTAGTCCCACGTTTAAGGTTTCGCTGCTTTTGTGTTTTAGTTTTTTTGTCGGTATTGTTCTCGGAGGGTGGCTTGGCTTTGTTGCTGGCTTTGTCGGTGATTTTCTGGGTTGGCTATTGTTTGTTGACGGGATTTATAATCCGTTTATTGGCGTTGCTTCGGGATTGTTTTGTTTTATTCCCGGATTTTTAAATGATTTAATGGTAAAATTCAATATATTGAGAAATTTAAAAAAGGCAAGAATTGCGGTGTGCTTTTCAGTTTCTGCCTTGCTTTGTTATGTTGTTTGTACTTTGTTTTTGACCTGTGTTGGTATATGGGTTATGGCTGGGTTAAATCCCGAAAACTATGGTTTTCTCGCGAAATACGACACTTTTTGGGCATATTTTGCGGCGAGGGCTGTTTCTCAACTGCCGAATAACGTTGTGAATTTGTTTTTGGCTTACGGATTGTTTCTTGCGTTTGACGCCACGGAATTCACAGGCAAATATATTAAGTAGCTGCTTTTGCTGAAGATTTTTTCCTTGTTGCCCTGAGGGGGAGTGAAAAGCTTTTTTCAATAAGCATGTACGGGGCGCAGGCAAATAAAGCCGTGACGGTACATC
This sequence comes from uncultured Clostridia bacterium, assembly GCA_934254725.1. Taxonomy (GTDB): domain Bacteria; phylum Bacillota; class Clostridia; order Christensenellales; family Borkfalkiaceae; genus RGIG3732. The sequence goes on from CAKQLR010000065.1 coordinate 3,019, forward strand.
CGACAATGCATACCGCCCAGTTGGGGAGGATTGAGGAAAGGACGTTGTTTAACAGATTTCCGAACAGCAGAGTAGGCAGGGTAAAAAGAAGTAGCTTAACTGTAAATTTTAAATAGTTATTATCCAAAGATGTTTTCTTTTTCAGGCATATAAGGTTGCAAACTGCAGTTATCGAGAATTGACCGAAAAGACCTACGGCAAGGGAATATATCCCCAAAACGCCGGGTAAAACCGTTATCGATAACAAGATAAAGATTGCTCCGAAAATATAAAAGAGTAAAGTTTTTTTCTCCATATTAAGCGAATTAAGCATGCTTGTGCTTATAAGAGAAAGGCTCATCGGAAGCATGGTGAACGAAGCCGCCGAAAGGTATTTGCCGGCTTGCTCTGACGAGTAAAAGAATATGCCGAGCTGTTTGCCGAATGTGCATAAAACAGGGGATATGACAAGAGCTATAAATACCGAAAATTCCAGCGCTTTTTCGATGTTTAATCTAAGCGTTTTCGTTTGGTTTTTGTAGTAGTTTTCCGACAGCTCGGGTACGAGCACCACCGCAAGAGAGCCTATAAGCGTGGCGGGCATGAATAAAATAGGGATAGCCATTCCATACGCGGTTCCGAACAGGGAGACAGCTTGTTGGTTTGTCATGCCCGAAGCGATCAGTCTGAGCGGTAAAATAACGGCGATTAAAAAGTTTACAAGAGAAGACACCCCGCGCATTCCCGTGATGGGTATTGATGAGGAAATAAGCGGTTTAAGCGTGAGAAACGGGGGTTTTAATTTTCCTCCTCGTTGAAAAAATACGATAATCGAGGTGGTAAAAGAGAATATGTATGACCCTAAAACGGCAACTCCCGCACATAAGAGTTTTGATGTAAAATCCGTTGCCAAAGAGATTAAAGCAATCCCTAAAAGAAGCATTACTATTTCTTCGAGCAACTCGATAATGCTGTAAGGGAGAAAATCTTTTCCGCCCCAAAAACTTCCGCGAATGACGGCGTAAACGGAGGTAATTATAAGCCCGGGAAGAATAATCAGAAGGATGGGCATGCATCTTTCGTCGCCGAATAAAAACAATAGCTTGTTGTGAAACAGAAACAGAAAAACGACGATCGGGACAGATAGCACAAGCGTGAAGAAAATTCCCGCGGTAACGGACGACCAGACAAGGTCGTCTTTTTTTTCTGCTTTAAACCTTGTCATAAGCCGCGAAACTGTTATCGGTATGCCGGACGAAGTGATTGTAAGTAAAAGCCCGAATACGGTCAATGCTATTTGATATACGCCGAGCCCTTCCGAGCCTATGGAGCGTGAAAGAAAAATTCTGTATATGAAACCCGCAAATCTTTCGATGACCGAAAAAAAGGTTACGAAAAATACGGTTTTGACTACTTTGCTAATGATGACCACCTCTTAAATTGCAGAATAAAACTTATTATATTGTACTTGTAAGGCGAATACAATATTACTAAATCTGTTGCTAAAAAGAGGAGGACGGTATTTTGAGAATAGAAAATCCATATGACGGAATGAAAGAGTTTGTATATGAAAACGTATGCGGGAAAAATGAGTGCGACGTGTTTATCGAGCTGAACGTTACCGAGGACGAGTTGATTTCGGGTGAAAAAAACAATTTGAGTAAGAACCTGTTATTGCCTTTTAGAAGAAAAGACGGCATAAAATACAGGGTAAAAGCAGGGGAGGATTTAGACTGCGTTGCAGAAAAATTTTCGGTTGACAAGAGTAAAATAAGTTGTCCTGTGGAAAGCGAAAGGTTGTTTCCGTGTGAAATTGTATATATAAATAAAGATTGAATGCTTCGGAGAGTGAAATTTTTTAAAAACGCTTGACAAATAACCGAAAAGAGTTTAAAACTATAAAACAGAAGAAAACTATTACAGGAGTTGTTCCAATGAGAAAAGAATATAAGATTACAGGTATGAGCTGTTCCGCATGCCAGGCTCACGTCCAAAAGGCGGTGGAGAAGCTTGCGGTGGAAAGCTGTGCTGTTAACTTGCTTTCGAACGAAATGGTTGTTGACTTTGACGAAAATAAAGTTTCTCCTTCCGAGATAATTCTCGCTGTTAAAAAAGCTGGGTACGGAATAGAGGAAAAGGTAAAAGGTCAAAAAAACGAAGCAGAAGCTAAAGCCGAGGCAAAAGCGGAGAAGTGGCGTCTTGTGCGACTTATTGTGTCTGCTGTTTTGACGGTAGTGGCTTTGTATTTGTCTATGGCTCACATGTTGAAACTTCCGTTCCACAAATTCCTTCACATGCATTATGTGGGGCAAAGTATAGCGTTATTTGTGGTTGTGTGTGGCGTAATTTGTATAAATATTCGTTATTTTATAAGCGGTTTTTCAAAGCTGTTCAAACTTGCGCCGAATATGGATACGCTTATTGCTATCGGGTCTTCCGCATCGTTTTTATATAGCATTTATCTGTTTTTGAGTTATGTGATTAACGGAATGAACGGTGATGGACCCCATCTTTACCTGGATGCATCCGCAACTATTCTGACATTGATTTCGATAGGAAAGTATTTCGAAAACATGTCAAAAAAGAAAACATCTAGTGCTATCGAAAAATTGATGGGAATGTCGCCCGATACCGCTATAGTTTTAAAAGACGGCGTTGAAACGGAGTTGCCCGTGGAACAAATTTGCGTAGGAGATATTCTCGTCTTAAAAGACGGAATGAATTTTCCTGTGGACGGAATTGTGACAGAGGGGAATGCGGGTGTAAACGAAAGCTTGATTACAGGTGAAAGTTTCCCTGTTGAGAAATTTGCTGGTGAAAGAGTTGTATCGGGAACGACCGTAATTAACGGTTACCTGAAAATAAGGGCAACCGAGGTAGGGAGTGATACGACCCTTTCGAAAATAGTTAAACTCGTCGAAGAGGCGAACGCGACAAAGGCTCCCGTGGCTAAACTTGCCGACAAGGTTGCGGGGGTATTTGTACCTGCTGTTATGGCGGTGGCTTTAACCGTTTTTGTGATTTGGCTTATTATATCTAAAGATTTCGAAACGGCTTTGAACTTCGGCGTTTCGGTACTTGTAATTTCTTGTCCGTGCGCGCTCGGTCTTGCAACGCCTGTGGCGATTATGGTGGGGACGGGCAAAGGAGCTGAAAACGGAATTTTAATTAAATCGGGTGAAGCATTGCAGCTTCTTTCGATCGTTAAAACAGTTGCATTCGATAAAACAGGAACGCTCACGCTCGGCCTGCCGATGGTTACCGATATTGTAGAAATTGAAGGTAAATCGAATGATTTTATGCCTGTTGCTTATTCTATGGAAGGAATGTCGTCTCATCCTCTTGCCGACGCTGTTTGCGAATGGTGCGCTAATGAAAAAATGGTTAAAGCAGATATCTCGGACTTCGTTTCCGAGAACGGAAAAGGACTTGCCGCTACCTGCCGTGACGAGAGATATTATATAGGTAATGAAAGGTACGCTACTGAAAAAGGTGTTGATTTTTCGGATAAAAGCGCTTCAGACATTATCGCGAAGAAAAGAGCCGAGGATTTGGCAAAAGAGGGTAAAACGCCGGTATTTGTGTTTACGGATAAGGTGCTCGGAATAATTGCTCTCAGGGATGAACTTAAAAAGACTTCCGCGCATGCGATAGACAGGCTCAATTCTCTTAACGTCGAATGTGTTATGATAACGGGCGATAATGCTTCTACCGCAAACGCGATAGCCGAAAACGCAGGCATCAAAAAGGTTTATGCGGAAGTGCTTCCCGACGGAAAGGAAAAGATAGTCAAAGAACTTTCGGCAGAGGGTAAAACAGTTGCTTTTGTAGGTGACGGTGTGAACGACGCGCCCGCACTTAACAGTGCGGATGTGGGTATCGCTATCGGTGCCGGCAGTGATATTGCGATTGAAAGCGCGGATATCGTATTGATAAAAGACGATATAAACGACGTCGCAAACGCAATAGTTCTTTCTCGTAAGACGATGAGAACCATTAAGCAAAACTTGTTCTGGGCATTCTTTTACAACGTTCTTTGTATTCCCGTTGCAGCGGGTGCTCTTGCTTCCGTGAATATTACATTAAACCCGATGTTCTGTGCTCTTGCGATGAGCCTTTCGAGTCTGTTTGTTGTAGGAAACGCGCTGAGATTAAGGCTTGTTAAAACAGAGAAAACTTCTACCGAAAACAAAGTAAAAGCTCATAGAGTTGTAAACACGGATAGGGTAGAGGTTAAAGAAGAACAAGCGAAAGTATGTTCTGTTGACGATAGTTCGTGTGATAAAAATAAAACAGAGTTGAAAGAGGAGATATCTAAAATGACATATGAAATAAAGATAAAAGGTATGATGTGCGGACATTGCGAAAAAGCCGTTTGCAGGGCGCTGACTTCGGTAGAAGGCGTAAAAGACGCGAAAGCCGATTCGAAAACGGGTATTGCGTTTGCTTATTCCGATGTCGCGGTTGATCAAAATGTGTTAAAAACAACGA
>CAKQLR010000066.1 GCA_934254725.1 uncultured Clostridia bacterium
CGACAACATTTTTAATAAAGTAAAAGAATTTCCTAACAGAATAAGAGCGTGCGCAGAGAAAAAGTATTTAATGCTTCTTTTTTCCGCGCTTTTTTACATAGGCGGAATAATTGCCGGTATTTTTATAGATAAGGACGGGGTGCTGTTCGGATACTGTACGAACAACGCCCAAAACTACTATTGTATGATTATGTTTCAGGAAAACAGTGCGTTTTCTTTATTCTTCAGTCATATGGCGGCTTCGGCAGGGTATTTTGCGATCTTCTTCCTTTTCGGAATAACAATTTTTCTTTATCCTCTGACGCTTATCGTCCATTTTTATCGAGGCTATGTTTTCGGAGGAGCGCTCGTGGCGTTCTATTCTTTATTCGGGGCGCAAGGGCTTGTTATATGCCTTTTTACTGTTGTTCCGCTTAACATAATAACAACGTTCGCACTTATCCTTGTTTCGCCTTGCTCGGAGTTATGTAAATGCAATGATCGAAAAAAATTTATATGCAGCCACGGCACAAACGTAATTCTTCTTTTCATAATTGCCGTACTCGGCGGAATTATCGAACTGCTATTTTTAGTTTTATTATTAAGACCCATGAGTTTTCTTCTGTAAATAAATTTTGCATAATCTTCTTGATTTTACAAACAATAATTGTAAACAGGAGAAGAACTATGAAAAAACGGTTAACGATATTACTGGCGATTGTTTCATTCCTTACAATCTTTTTTACTCCGATAAAAACAAAAGTCCTTGCGGATGAAAAAGTAAAAAGCAGTATTTTGCTCGATTACGACAGCAAAACTGTTATATGTAAGTACAACGAAAAAGAACGCAGACCTATTGCAAGCATGTGTAAGATTATGACCTTGCTTTTGATTTTCGAGGAGATAGACAAAGGCAATATTTCTCTTTCCGAAAACATGATAGTAGGTGAAAACGCGGCAAGAATGGGCGGAAGCCAAGCATTTCTGGAAGCAGGAGGAGAATATCCCGCAAGCGAACTTATTAAGAGTATAGTTATTGCATCCGCAAACGATTCCTGCGTTGCTTTTGCCGAAAAAATAAGCGGTAGCGAAGAACTTTTCGTGGAAAGAATGAACGCGAAAGCAAAAGAACTAAATATGAACAATACTTTGTTCTCCAACTGCACGGGACTCCCAAAGCCCACACAGTACTCTTGCGCCGAAGACGTGGCTAAAATGTTTACGGAACTGTTAAAGCACGAAGAATATTATAAATTCACAAAAGTCTGGATGGATGAAATAAAGCACCCGAAAGGCAGAGTTACGGAACTGACAAACACAAACAAGATGATCCGCTTCTACGAGGGGTGCGACGGTGGCAAAACAGGTTATACAGCCGAAGCGGGACATTGTTTGTCCGTAACCGCAAAACGTGGCAATATGCGTCTTATTGCCATAGTTATAGGGGCACCCGACAGCAAAACGAGGTTTGCAGCGGCAAGCACGCTTCTTAATCAAGGCTTCGCAGAGTACGAAAATAAGACTGTTGTAAGTTCAAAGGAGCCTCTCGAAATAACCGTTTCGGTACACGGCGGAGTTAAAAAGAATGCTTCTGTAAAAGCAGACAGAGATTGCTATTACTTTTGCAAGAAGGGAGAAAAAGTCAACCTGAGAGTAGACTTTGAGCCCGAAAAAAGAGTAAAAGCTCCGCTTAAAACAGGTGATAAAGTAGGCGTTTTAAAAGTATTTAAGGACGATATCGAGTATGCGGAAGTAAATATGGTTACGGCTGAGGATATAGAAGAAACGTCTTACTTCGGATATATAAAGGACGTTATGCAAAACTGGGCTTTCTGCGGTTGAACGGAAAACATATTTACTGTTGTTAACGGAATATTAAAATTCATTTAAACGAATATTAACTTTTTTCTTAAATTGCGAACGTGGTTAAAAAAACAACGCGTTCGCAATCTTTTTTTGCAAAAATTTCGCTTAATTTTATTGCAAAACGCGTTTATTTATTATATAATATACGGGAGATGGATTTTGAAAACATTATTGCAACAATAGCGTCCGTAATAGTAGTGCTTTTGGCTTTACCGATACACGAATTTGCGCACGCATTCGCGGCAGTAAAAGCCGGCGACCCTACACCGAAATTACAGGGCAGATACACGATAAACCCACTGAAGCATTTTGATCTTGTAGGGCTTATTATGCTCGTCGTAGTGCATTTCGGTTGGGCAAAACCCGTACCGATTAACCCTTACAATTTCAAACACTTAAGACGGGACTACTTCTGGGTTTCTTTTGCGGGAATACTGAGTAATCTGATAATGGGCTTTTTGTCCTCGTTATTGCTTGTTTTGTTCGGCGTTATCTCGTGTGCGGTGCTTTCCGAGGAATTGACTGTAGCGGGGATGACCGCATATACGGTTTCAAAAACGAACTTTGCGCTTTTAGAATTCGGTATTCTGAGGTATTTGTTTAATTACGGGTTAATAAGCGCCGGTAAATATATTTTTTTCGGCTTAATTTACTACATTCTGTTTTTCGGTGTGGTAATAAACATAAACCTTGCGCTATTCAATTTAATTCCCGTATATCCGCTAGATGGCTTCAGAATTTTAGATTGCGCCTTAAAAAAGAAGGGAAGAGTGTTTGATTTTCTCGGAAGAAAAGGTTATTACGTTCTTCTCGGCTTAATTTTATGGGGAGTTCTGTGCGACGCGATTGCCAGATATGTACCCATATTCGAAATGTTTGACGTACTCGGCGTTGCGCTGAACTACGCAAACGGATTTATCAGGAATTTATTCTTTGAACTGTGGGGACTATTTATATGACAACAAACTATACCGACGTAAAATTTGAATCCAACGTGGACTACACCACGAGCCTCGATAATTTTGAAGGGCCTTTGGATTTACTCTTATTTCTTGTTAAGGAAGCAAAAATCGAAATAAGAGAAATTTTCGTTTCTAAGGTTACAGAACAATACCTCGAATATGTAAAACTTGCAAAAGACCTCGATATGGAGAAAGCCGCAGAATATCTTAATATGGCGGCGACACTCGTCGAACTGAAATCCAAGTCTCTTTTACCTGCAGACGTTCCGGAATTCACGGACGATTGGGATGACGGCGGAGAATGGATAGACCCGCAGGAGGAATTCTTCCGCAAAGTAGAAGAGTACAAGCTTTATAAAGAAATGAGTCAACAGCTTAAAGAGCAGGAGACGACGCAAATTTTCTTTAAACCGCCGGAAAAATCGAGTAAAGAAGTAAAAATTCAATACACAGATTTTACCTTGGACGGATTAGTAGACGCGTTCAGTAAGCTTCTTTTAAAAATCGGCAAAGATCCGAACGCAAAGAAAGAAGCTAAAACTATTCAAAAGGAAATATATACGGTAGCGGGAAAAATCAATTACATACGCCATATTTTGCTTGAAAGACACGAATGCGAATTTGAAGATTTATTCCCGGAAGAAACAAACCTTTCGGAAGTAATCACTACTTTTCAAGCGTTACTGGAGTTGCTTAAACTTCAGTATTTGTCGGCGGAGCAACATACGGCGTATTCAAACATTAAAATATGTCTGAGAGACGATAGGAGTGAAGACCTTGGAGAAATTGACGAATATAATTGAGTCCTTACTGTTTGTATCGGGAAAGGAAATTTCATTACAGGATATATGTGAAAAACTTGACGTATCGATCAACGAAGCGCGCCTTGCCGCTTTGGAACTGCAGCAAAAGTATTCGGGCGAAAGCGGTTTGCTTTTTCTGTATTTTAACGACAAGATTCAATTCGGCAGCAACCCCGTTTACGGCGAGCAGGTCGAAGCGGTACTTAACCCCATAAGAGAGAGAGAACTTTCGCGCAGTATGCTCGAAACGGCGGCGATTATCGCATACAAGCAGCCCATCACGAGAGGCGAAATAGAGGAGCTTCGCGGGGTAAACAGCGATTATGCCATTTCTAACCTTCAGAAGCTCGGATTGATAGAAATAATAGGCAAAAAAGACGCCATCGGCAGACCGAGTCTTTTTGCCACGACGGATAAATTCCTTAAAAGGTTTCAAATTTCTTCCATTGAGGACCTGCCTTCATACGACGACATTATGGAACAGGTTAGAATTCTGAACACCGAGAGCGAGGATACATATCTCTATAAAAAAGACGTCTACGTGGACAACGGAGAGGAAGACGTTATGCCTCCTCAGCGTGAATTCGTTCCCAAGGAAAAAGCTAATGAGGACGAAATTGCCGTAACAGAAATCAAGGAAGAGGAAATTCCCGACCATCTTAAGGGCGAGGATATGGAAGTTATTTCCGCTGACGACGATTTCGAAGAAGATGAGGACGAGAAGCTTGAGGACGATGGGGATGAAGATTCCGAAAACGACGAAGAAGATTCGGACGATGACGAAGAATTTGTTCAGTATTCCATAGACGATATGGAATATGAGGACGAAGAGGAAGAAAACACGGACGATGACGAGGAATTCGAGGAAGAAGAACAAGACGACAGCTACGAAGAAGACGACGTATAATTCGATTAAATAAATTTTGTTTTATCCGGAACGTAATATAATGGAAAAAGAAGAAGTAAAACGTTGCGTGCTCTACGAGCGCGACTGTATCGGTTGCAATGAATGTCTTTTTTGCGACCTCGACCCGACAAAAATTTGCGATAATTGCGGCAAATGTCTTGAAGAAGAGGACAAAGAATACAACAGCATCAGAATAGAGGGAATAAGAGGAAACGAAGAAAACGAGGACGATTGATTTTATCTTCTTTGCTTCTGCGCAATTTTATCAGAAACAGTTTATAAAAGGCGAAGCATTTAATTTTAGCTTCGCCTTTTGTCTTAACCTAATTTTTAATATACTTTTCAAATCTCGATAAATAAATCTTTCTCACGCTGAGAGAAACAGAAACAAAATCATCTTTATAATTATATTCGACTCTTTCTGCTGTTTTTGCCAAAAGTGTAAATTCAGGCATATTGGAATACGAAATCTCTATCGACAATACGGCAAAATCGTTTGAAAACGCCTGATCTATTCTATCCTTTAGTTTGTCAAGCCCTGCACCCTCTTTGGCGGAAATAAAAACGGCACCCGACGGAAAAAATGAAAAATCGTCTACTTTGTCGCATTTATTTATAACTGTGATAACAGGGGGAAGATTTTTAGACTCTTCGAGAGTTTTCTCCGTTGTTTCGAGCTGTTGCTTCCAATCTCCGCTTCCGTCTGCAACATTCAAAATCAAATCGGCATTCGCCGCAAATTCCAAAGTTGACTTGAATGCTTCAATAATGTGATGGGGGATGTTGCGGATAAAACCCACGGTATCAACTACAACTACCTCGAAATTTTTCAGCTTAAGTTTTCTGAGCGTCGGATCTAACGTCGCAAAAAGCTTGTCTTTCGTGTACGTTTCCGCACCCGTCAATGCGTTAAGCAAAGTGCTTTTGCCGGTATTTGTATACCCTACAAGCGCTACTGTTTTGCATTCGTTCTTTTCTCTTCTTGCAGTTTGCACTCCGCGTCTGGTTTCAAGCTCTTTAAGTTTCTTTTCGAGATTTTTTATTCTTAATCTTATATGTCTTCTGTCGGTTTCAAGCCTGCTTTCACCCGGACCTCGCGTTCCGATACCACCGCCAAGTCTTGATAGACCTTGACCTTTGCCCTTAAGCCTAGGATAAATATATTTAAGCTGGGCAAGTTCTATTTGCATTTTGCCTTCGCTTGTAACGGCGTTTGACGCGAAAATATCGAGAATAAGCGTAGTCCTGTCTATAACCTTTACGTCGTCAAGTTCGGAAGAAATATTTAATGTCTGAGAAGGGGAGAGCTCTCCGTCGAATATCACGAGATTTACTTCGTCAAAGTCAATCATTGATTTTATTTCCGAAAGCTTGCCCGACGTAATAAAAGTCGCTGCGGATATTTCACGAACGTAATAACAAATAACGCCGTATATTTCCGCGCCGGCGGATGTCGTAAGTTCTTTTATCTCGTCCGCTTTAATTTGTTCATCCTCGTTGCCCGATAAGGGGATTATTATAAATGCTTTTTCAGCTTTTTTATTTTCCATTTTAGTCTTTTCTAAGTTTTATTACGTTAGCCGAATTACGCCTCGATTCTTCGGAGATAGCGGCGTAATGTTTACGCGTTGTGTTTACGTCTTTATGACCTAAACAGTCCGCAACCTGATAAATATCGCCCGTTTCACGATATAAATTAGTGCCGTAAGTGCTTCTTAGCTTGTGGGGAGTGATATGCTTTAAAGGCGTAACGATTTTAGCATACTTCTTTACAAGATTTTCAACGGCTCTTACGCTCATTCTTTTGTTCTGAAGTGAAACGAAAAGAGCTTTTTCGTCGTTCGGAATATTTGCGTTTTTATTCCTTTCGGAAACATATTTAAAAAGACACTCTCCGACCTCGTCGGGAAAGTACAAAATCGTTCGATTTCCGCCCTTTCTCGTAACGATAAAGCCGTTAGTCATAAAATCTATATCGTCCACATTCAAACCAACAAGCTCGCTTATACGTATACCCGTGCCGAGAAATAAGGACAGCAACGCAACGTCACGAAGCTTGGTGTTTTCATGATATTTCTTCATATGTTCGGTCATTTCCGTGCCGAATTCCGCTTGATTTAAAATATCTACAACTTCGTTTACTTCCAGACGGATAATTTCCTTATCGTGAATTTTAGGAAGCGAAACTTTAGCAGCTTCGTTAGAATCCAAAAGCCCTTTATTAAAGAAATATTTAAAAAAAGACCGAATGGAGG
>CAKQLR010000067.1 GCA_934254725.1 uncultured Clostridia bacterium
TAGAGTATTGTATTTCTACCTGTATAATCACTCAGCTGTTTAAGATATTCTCTTCGTACCAAGTCGTATTGACTAGCTCCAGAGCGCCTACGACGCCTACGCCCCCAAAAGGGCCGCCGCCCTGCGGGATATTCTGGTGCTTGAGCTGCTGTTCAGCACGGGGGTCCGGGTCTCCGAGCTGTGCGAACTGAGCGCGGATACGTTCCAGCTCCACGGGGACAGGCTGAGCCTGCTGATCCAGGGCAAGGGGAGAAAGGAGCGGGTCATCCAGATCACGACGCCGCAGGTCGTGGCTGTCGCCAGAAAATACTGCGGCGTCTATGCGCAGGAGATCCGGGCCACCGGCGCGGTCTTTCTGAACCGCTGCGGGCGGCGGCTGTCGCCGCAGTCCGTCAGGCAGATCATCACAAAGCACCTGAAACGGACCCGGACGGCCTGTCACGTGACGCCGCATATGTTCCGGCACACCTTTGCGACGGCTCTGCTGGAGGCGGGGGTGGACATCCGGTACATCCAGTCCCTGCTGGGCCACAGCTCCATTTCCACGACGCAGATCTATACCCACGTCGCCGCGCGGCAGCAGACCATCCTGCTGGCGGAAAAGCATCCGCGCGGCAAGATGAACTTTCCGCTGTGAATATGACCGCCAGCCCGGCGCGGCGCCCTTCATTGCGGAAGATAATTTCTTATTATCGGCCGTATTTTGAAGATGGCTGGGCGGAGGAGCTTATGCGTGAAGCAGCAAGGCAGGATACACTGAAGGCACTGGAGACGCTGGTACGGGAAAAACTGTTGGCGCAAGGCGTCATATCCGGCGCGCAGGCGGTCGTTCTGCGGCCCTGTCACCCATTTTCGCTGCGCGGGAAGCAGAGATTCCACTTCTTGATCCAATGCAGTCCCTCCGGACAGATATTTTTTCTGAAAACCGTGAAGGATGCAGACGGCACGTTACTCTGCGATGAATTTCTGCGCAAAGCGTACGTCGGAGAACAGGACTGCCCGTATCCGCTGGTCCTCGTGCCTGAGTTCGAAGCGCTGGGGAACAGATATTATATCACCACGTTTCTGGAGGGCTTCGACCTCGACCGACTTCCTCCGGGGACAACGGAACGGGACTGGATGCGGTTTGCGGACAGGCTGCTGCCGCGGCTGCGCGAACTGGAACATATCCACGCCGCCCAATATTCCGAGTGCAGCGGATTTCATTCCGAGAGCTGCGGGACCGTACTCGCACGGAAGCTGCGTGAACGAGCGCGGCACCCGTTTCTGTCGTGCTTTCCCCGGGAACAGGTAACAGCAGCCGTGAACGAGTATGCCGCCGTGCTGTCGCGCAGCATATATTCGTCCCCCACTCTTTTGCATATGGATATCAAACCGGCTAACATCATCTACGATCCTCGAACGGAAAGTATCTCTATCATCGATTTTGAACTTGCCCGATTCAGCGACCTTGACTATGGACGGATACAGATCCTTTTGTCCGGCATCAACTCCTTTGCTCCGGCATACCGGCAGATCCTCGTTCCCCGCCTGACGCGGGAATATCCATCCCTAGAAGAAGCGGAGAAGATTCCAAAGCTCCAATGCTATCTGTTCTACCAATGTCTCTGCAACCTTATTTATTACTACGACCATGCTCTTCCTTGTCCCGAACAAATAAGCGTTTTATTTGACCGGCTTCTCAATCAGTTCTAGGGGAGGTATACATATGATAAAATATTCCGTGATCATTCCCTTTCACAGCAATTTCAATCTGCTGACGCTTTGTCTGGACGCACTTTTTCAGACACTTGATCCTGCGGAGAGCGAGATCATCATTGTGGACAACAACACCGCAGGTTCACAGATCCCCGCCGGAGCGGGAATCGAGACGCGGTGCAGGATCATCCGAAGGCAGGAAAATCTTATGTACCCCCGCGCAGTCAATCTGGGAGCGGAGAACGCGCGGGGAGAATATTTGCTTTTTTGCGACGCCGACACCTGCGTAAGACCTGATTTTCACATCTCGCTGATTCGCGCGTTGTCCGGAGGCGGCGCAGGCTATGCCGCCGCGAAGCTCTTTGACATGGGAACAGGGCGGCTGCTGGAATTTGGCATCACATCAAGCCGCTATAACTTTCCCCATCCTTTCGCCGGGCGGCAGGGAGATTTTGCCCTCATTCAGAACGACCATACGCCGCTGGCTGGCTGCGCTGCCTGCTCCGCCATCAGGAAGGAGCTTTTTCTCAGCATTGGAGGATTTGATCCGGAGCTGGTACACTCCTATTCGGATATTGACCTGTCGCTCCGGCTGCTTGCGAAAGGGTATACGACCATCTGCGCGGCAGACGCAGCCGCCTGCCACTGCGGATCTTCTACCGTGGGGAGCGGCATGGGGGCAAGCCTGAAAGAAGATACCAAGGGTGTTTTTATGCAAAAGCATCCTAACATCCCGGTGCAGATCGGCGAATACCTCGATATGGCCTGCGCACAGTTTATGCGGCAAACCGGTCTTAGCTGCAAGGAGTATTTCATTTTGGACTGCTCCACGATCGCCAACTCCGCGCTTTACATCGACCGCGTCGTTGATGCACTGGGCCTGGCCGCAGTAGACCGGTATCGGCTGCCCGCGCCCGCGCGGGATCTGACGGCTATGGATCTTCTGAACTTCATTCCCTATCAGATCCGCAATTACCGGGTCCCGATCCTGTATTTTACGGATTTCTTTCTGGCTTTTCGTGGAAACGATCTGTGGAAAAGCTGTCGGGCGGAATTTCCGGATATTGTCCTTGACAGGCATGCAAATCTGGAATCCTTGCAGACGATTTGATCAGATCGACGGAAAGTCCAGACCGCAAAGGTAAAAATAGCTTTTCGTGCCAAACCGCTTTTCCGCCTGCTCCGAGGTATCTTCTTTCCGCAGATATGCGTCAAGCTGACACAGCAGCGCTTTTGTTTGATCCGGCTGGCGTTCAGCGGCAGGAAGCGCCTTGAGATCTTCCCCGGCGTCAATGATCCTTTGCGCCATCGGCGCCAGCACGAATGCCTCCCGCAAAAGCGCATTGATGTTGTTCTTGTGAAGGTCTAGCATCTGCGCCAGTGCCAGCGCCGCCTGACTGGCGCTGGTCGTCTCCGAAAAGGCGGACGGCTGCAGCAGTAAGAGCTGAGATTTTATGCAGGTAAGTTTGTATATGGAAGCGCGCAGTCCCTTTTTGTATGCAAACGCATAGGCCTCCGTGAGCTGTGCTGCCGCGCCGGAGTAATTATCCAGCTCAATGAATCTGTATATCTCCATAATCCGCAGTTTGATCTCGTAAAACGGGGAGCCGCACTGCCGGATGGCTTCTCCAAGCCGCTCTGGAAAGGACGGCGCTGGATCGTCGATCCCCATTTGAATCTGTAAATACTCCAGCAGATACAAATGATAGTTCAGCACCATGGGATTTTCCAACACCATGGGATCGCCCTGCGGACCATCCTGCTCTTCGGCACGAATGCCGCAGAGCTTCCGATATGTTTCCTGCACATACAGGCTGGTCAGATCGTGCCGATAGATGTAGTGCCGGTTGAATTCGTCTACCGTGAGCTGCAGATCAAGAGTGAGATTTTTCCCCGCGCCTTCAAAGTAGGATCTGGATCGCGCATACAGCTCAGAGACTTTCAAAGGCTCCGGCATGGTCGGATCGCTGATCCGATCCGCGGCGATAGCCGCACGGTTGGCATAGTGACAAAGCCAGAAGCTGCGCCGAGGCTCGGTTATGTGCTCCAGCTTGGAAAACCGCTCCTCGTATTCCGAAAAACGAGGCATATCCTCCGGGCTCTGGTGTGAGCTGAGCGCTCGGTCCCAGAATTTTTTGAGGAAATATGCCATATCCTCCACGCTTTCCGCATTAAGATCCCACTCGCAGCGTTTACAGTGCATCGCGGTATCAGCAACTGTGCGAAGAAAGGTGAAAAAAGCCGAGTGTCTGCTCTCCTCGCTGAGCATCTGAAAATTGGCGCGCACAAAGTGAAGACCGGCTGGCAAAAGGCCGGCGCCGGACAGCTGGTCAGCCTTTTGAAAGATAAGCCGACAAAGTTCTGACCGCAGCTCCGGCTTAAAATCCGTTTGGGCTGTTTCCAAAAATGCTTTCAAGAACCGCTCTCCGTCCCACAGCTTTCCAAACTGCTCAAGGTTGCAGAGCGCCTTGGCGCCCTCGCTCGTCTCGGGATCGGCAATGATATCCGCGCAGTCTTCCTCGGAAAAATCCAGCAATTCCCGGGCTCGCTCCCGGATCTCCCGGTGGTAAAATGTGACGATCCCGCCGTCATCTTTTAAAATTCCCTGATCGATCAGCTTGTTGACGGCAGTCTGATTTCTTTCTCGCAGCTTTTCACTGAGATATCCTGCCACATATATGTATTTCAGGATGAATCCCGACATACCGCCGTGATTCGGCGTATCATATATTTCCTTGAGCGGAACCTTGGAGCGGCGGAGAAGGTTGATCTGTTCTGAAAATCGGGACGGATCTGTGATCTGGTACGTCTGCTTCTGAAGTTCTCGTTCGATCACGTGTTTGTCCCGCAGCCCGCAGCAGAAGGTGTGCAGCTCCAGCGGAGAAAGCTCCAGCTCAGGTCCCTCAAAATAAGCACCAATGTCCTTCAGCCCATACTGCGTATTGAGATAAGCAAGAATGTCAGCACGCTGAAAGGCTGCCAGCTGCACAGAATGCAGCTCTCGATTTTGAAACGCTTCATCCCAGCTCAATTCAGAAAGCAGGTTTTTTACTTCGCAGACGCTTTCATCCAGCGTCAGGAGATAATAGATCGGGACATTGGCTTCATTCTCGCAGCCAACCAATTCCTGGATCAGATCTGCGTGAGGGCCGCTCATATTTTGAGCGTCGTCCAGCACAACGAGGTATGGATGCTCGCGGTCATAAAACTTTATAAGCTGGTCCACGATCTCCTTGGCGCCTTTTGCGTAATTGCTGATGAGAAAATTAAGCGTTTTCTTATCATCGCCGTTCTGCTCCTGGTCATCCTGCTCCTTGAAAGGGCGATTTTCGTCCCGGACCCCCAGCGCCTGAGAAAGCAGCGCCCGGATCTGTTCATTGCGGGCCCGGTTCGAATCTATTTTTAAGATGCGGTACTGCTCCCGAACCTCAGGATCGTCCAGCAGAATCTGCAGCAGCGTGCTTTTTCCGGTCCCGGCTTTTCCCGTGATCAGCAGAAGCCTCTTATCTCGATCCCGCAAATGCTTCAGCCCGGCATCCCGCGCAGCCAAGGCCATGTGCCCGCACCAGGCAAGATACGATTCGTCGCTCACCTTTATTGCTTTGCGGACAGTCTTGGCCTTTTTGGTCTGCGCGGTAAGCTTCGCTGTGAGTTCCACAGCGAGTTTTGCTTCTCCTTCCTGCATAGCTTCGCATGGAATGGAATACTGCGCTATCTCACCCTCGCGGATCGAAAAGTTTTCCCGGTCGTACTCAAAATGCAGAATCCCTTTTCTGGAGCTTTGCGCCGTAAGGCTGCACGGGATCGTTTCCCATGTGAGATTCCGAACGGTGATCTGTAGGAAAAAATGTTCTCCCCGCGCAAAGCGATGAAGGGAAGATATCTCTATGCCGTTGAGATCGCGCAGCGTCAGTCGTATAGAAAGCGGCTGGCGCTTTATTTCCTCGCGCACATGGTCAAAGTCTGCGTGGTCTGAAAAAAAATCAGAAATGCCGTAGGCAGCGGCGTGGATGCAGATCAGGTACTCCAAAAGAGGGCCGTCATATATGCGGATGTCTTTTTGGTTCTGCTTCGCATAGCGAAGCAGGTTATCAACAGCGTTATCATTCAGCGGAGAATAGGAGAAAAAGAAAATCGTGTTGATGTTCTCAATGGCACCCATGATCAGCGTTGGCGCAATGACATTGAGCGAGAGATTGCTTTTATAATTTTTGCACTCCGCCCATTTCTGGTCGGGCAGAGATTCTTCGGCCGGAAACACAAAATCCTTTTTTCCGTCATAGGATTTTCCGGTCCTGCGCCATTTCTCCCCCGGGAACATTGCCCGAATGAGCTTCTCGATCAGATCCTCAAACCGAATGCCTTTGTTTTCCAAAGAGCTGACTGGCTCTGAGGCTGGCGGCGTTTGACCCGCTGCTGCCTCGTCCATAATTTTGCTCCAGTTCAATTTGCTCCAATTTGAATTTGAACTTTTGTTTCCCATGCTTCTGCCACCCTTCCATCTGTGCGCGGCACCTGCCTCGGCGGTGACCGTAGATCCGACCGCTGAATATAGGAACATGCCGATAATAAGAAATTATCCTGCCATTATTTTACACGATTTTTCTGTTGGCCGCAATCCCATTTTTACAGGAGCCGTCTCCTTCACAGGAACTCCATACACGCCGATCCGCCGGACGCTCCGCGGGAGCCGCTTCCCACCCGGCAGTTCTCCGAATCAGTCCGGCTGGAGAGCCGTCAGCGCCGCACCGGAGGCGAAACGGTGTTGTTTACGAAATGGCCCGGCGATACGGCTGCACTGTTTTTCGTCCCAAAAACAGGGGCGGGACGGTACCGGTGGCAATTCTCATTAAAAGTCTGTGCAGCACAGGACTGTCACACAATAAAAGAAACCTCAGCGGATCGATTTTTTATTTGCTGTTGATTTACGAGAGCGGCTCCACTAAAGGCCTGAAGAACCAAGGGGATTTCCGCAGCTTGAGTCAAAAATCTGTGCTTT
>CAKQLR010000068.1 GCA_934254725.1 uncultured Clostridia bacterium
GTCAAGATTTGTCTTGCCGAAGCTGACGAAATAGACAGGATAAACATTATGGAAGCGACCAAGAAATGTATGGTTTCCTGCGTTGAAGGTCTTGATGTGAAACCGGACATAGTGCTTATAGACGCGGTTGATATAAAAACAAGCGTACCCGTTTATCCCATTATAAAAGGCGACGCGAAAAGTTACACTATAGGCGCGGCTTCCATTGTCGCAAAGGTCTATCGTGACAGGCTTATGCGCGAATACGATAGAATTTATCCGCAATACGGTTTTTCCGCAAACAAGGGTTACGGAACAAAACAACATATTCAGGCGATAAAGGAGTACGGACCATGCCCGCTGCACCGCAGAACTTTTATAAAAAACTTTTGGGACGAAACGGCGAAAATAAAGTAGTCCGTTTTTTAAAAAGAAAGGGGTATTCCATACTTAAAAGGAATTATACCTGCTTGCAAGGTGAAGCGGATATAATTGCAAAAAAGAACGAAACTTTAATATTTATCGAGGTGAAAACTCGTTTTAACGACGATTTCGGCAGACCGGCGGAAGCGGTCGGTTATTCGAAACAACAAAAATACCGTCGGATTGCGGAATACTTTATGCTTAGCGAAAATATGACCGACACAGCCGTTCGGTTTGACGTTGCCGAGGTTCTCGGCAAGGAGATAAATTACATTGAAAACGCTTTTTGACGTATCCGTGTCGAGCGCGGCGGGGATAGAAGGGGTGACGAAAAGAGAACTTCTCGGGCTCGGTATAGAGAACGCCCCCGCGTATAACGGCAGGCTTAACTTTAAAGCAGATCTGAAAAAGATTGCCGAATGCAATCTCTATCTTCGCACTGCGAACAGGGTATATATCGTTCTCGCTTCCTTTAAGGCGGAAAACTTTGACGAGCTTTTTGACGGTACGTACGACATCGAATGGACCGATTTTATACCGTATGACGGAAAAATTATCGTTTCGGGTAAATGCGTAGCGAGTAAACTAATGGCGTATTCCGCCTGTCAAAGCGTAGTTAAAAAAGCTATTTGCGCAAAGCTTTTAAAAAAGTTTCCGAATCTTCCCGAAACGGGGGAAAGATATAAAATAGAAGTGTCCGTTTTTAAAGATTTCGTTACGATTTCTCTCGATACGAGCGGCGAGGGGCTTCACAGGCGTGGGTACAGAGAGATCGTGGGGGAGGCTCCTTTAAAGGAAACCGTTGCCGCGGCTCTTATCGATTTAACCGTCTGGAAACCTTCTAAGCCTTTTGCGGATGTTTTTTGCGGATCCGGTACGCTGCCGATAGAAGCCGCACTCATTGCCGCAAATATTCCTGCGGGATTAAACAGAACGTTTGATTTTCTCAAATGGAAGAATTTTAATACGGAATTTTTCAGCGAATTAAAAAACAAGGCAAAATCCGAGATAATAGAGAAACCTGACGTAGATATTTACGGTTGCGATATTGACGAAAAACAAATTTCTCTCGCAAAGATTCATGCTTTTAAAGCAGGAGTAGGGCATTTGATCAGGTTTGAAAAAAACGATATGAGAAACTTTTCGCCGTCGCGAAAATACGGAGTACTTATCGACAACCCGCCTTACGGGGAAAGACTTTCGGAAAGAAAAGAGATAATAAAACTTTATCGTGTTTTCGGCAAAGTTTACGCTCAAAATCCGTCGTGGTCTTGTTATGTTTTGACTTCGGTAGAGGATTTTCCGAGGCTTTTTAACAGAAAAGCCGATAAAACGAGAAAACTTTACAACGGCAAACTCGAATGCGGGTATTATTCTTTTCTCGGAGAAAAGCCTCCGAAAAATTTCACGCAGGCATCCGAAAAGGGAAAAAGAGGAGAAGAATAGAAAATTTTTTAATTTTTATTAAATATTTAGGTAAAGCGACCGAAAAACGCTTGCTTAACCGATTAGAATATGCTAAAATACTTGAGTAACTTCGGGCGTTCCTCTGCCGTGCGCATTGCCGATTACGAACGCTTTTATATAACGTTATAAAAGCTTCGGATTATTTCCTTAATTTAGAAGCGTTGACGTTAAAAAATCATTCAGGAGGTAAGTTACGATGAAAAACATTATAGAAGCAATCAATCGTGAAAATCTTAAAGCTGAAGTTCCTTCTTTTAACGTCGGCGATACCGTTAAGGTTTACGTAAAGGTTATAGAAGGTACGAGAGAAAGACTTCAGGCATTCGAAGGCGTAGTTATCGCTAAACGCCACGGTGGTATAAGCGAAACGTTCACCGTAAGACGTCTTTCTTTCGGCGTAGGCGTAGAAAGAACTTTCCCGCTTCACTCGCCTAAGGTAGCTAAGATCGACGTAGTAAGAAAAGGTAAAACAAGAAGAGCTAAACTTTATTATCTCAGAGGTCTTACCGGTAAGGCTGCTAAGATTAAGGAAATTCTTTAATAGTAAATTATGTTTGTTTAAGACGCTTCGGAGTTTCTCCGGAGCGTCTTTTTTTACTCTATCATTATAAATATATATAATGTTTATAGTGAAAAATAGAAAAACGCATTAAAAATTGTTTACTTTTTCTTTTATATGGGTTAAAATAAAACCGTATAAGCAAGCATAGCCGAAATTTTTCGTAAACTGTTTTCGCTGTTCTTGCAAAGCAATAACCTTTATGAGGTGCATCATCATGTTTAAAACAAAGAAGAACCTGAGAGCATTCATCGTAATGGCGGTAATATTTCTTTTTGTTGTATTAAACGGAATATTCACGCTCGGTTCGGTGAAGAACAATCCCGTTTCCGCTTGGCAAAGCGAAATCAAGCAAGCCGGTAGTTCGTATTTCTCAAATTACGTTGCGTTACATGTAAATAACAAGGACAGTAACAATAACGATATTGTGAAAAAAGACGACGACGGTAAGTACAACGTAAAAGTCTGGCTTAACGTAGGCAGAATTTTTCAGTCGAATTCGCAGAACGATAAAGCCGTTATAATCGTCAGATATAAAGTCTCGGACGGATTTACGTCTACCGTAGGCAACAAGAAAGAAATCGAAATAAAAAAAGGCGTTAATTTAAAAGAGGGCGAATATCAGTTCAGCTGGTATTGTGTAGAAATTCCCGCTAACACTACTTTCTACAGCTATTATGCAATCGAAACAAAAGACCGTCTTGAAATTAACGAAGTTGCGTTTACGGATACAGAGGGGAACCTGCTCAGTGCAAACGTAGTCGGCGAAGGTTTTGTTTTAAGGGATAATTCGAGCATCGACACGGAATATACAAAAGCCGAAGATTTTAAGGACGATAATACCGCTTTAAATCTTCTTGACGAGCAGAATCGCTTTAAAGAAAAGGAAGCGTTTAAGAGAAGGTATCATTTTACCGAAACGGAGGTTTCTACCGTAAACAGCGTGCTTTCGTTCGGCAATGGCGACGGATTATACGTTGCCGATAATGCCGGCGCTCTCGGTATAGAACTTATTTCCATCGGTATGTCCGCATTCGGTTTTAATACCCTCGGTTTAAGAATAGTTCCGTATCTTTTCTTCGCTTTAAGTATCGCGCTCATTTACGCACTTGGCTCGAAGTTGTTTAAGGATACCGACGCAGGTTGGATTTTTGCATTGATTTTTGTGCTTGCGGGGCTTCCGATGTCTCTCGGCGGATTAGGATCTGTTAAGACGATAGGTCTATTCTTTGCGCTCCTGTCATTCTATTTCATTCTCGAATTCCCTGCTCTCGTAGCGAAATGCGGTTTTGACAGAAGAGACAGAAAGTTTATACTTCCTAAAAAATCCGTATTATTGCCGCTTATTTTTGCCGCAGTTGCGTTCGGTTTTGCGTTCGCGGCGGATAATACCGCTTTGTTTATTCTTCCCGTAAATATACTTGTATTCGTTTACGGACTTGTCAAAGCCAATAAAGTTTATAAGGAAAACCAGAAACATCTCGAATACGAAGACGAAAAGCGCAAGAACCGCACTATTTATAATGAAATGTTTATCGGCGGTCTCGTTGCCGGAATAGTCGGTACTCTGGTTGTTACCGCTTGGTTTACGCTTATGTTTTACGCTATAGCGGGCAACGCATACACGTTGTATTACAGCACTGAAAATCTTCTTACCGCTACGCTTAAGGCTATAGGCGATAATTTGTTCAGCGGAACAAATGCTTCTTTCCTCGGTTGGATTATCGGTCTCGGCAATAAGGAGATAGGTTCGTCCGTATATCTCGGAACAAACGTTGCGGTTTCGATTTTGTCGCTTGCCGCGTTCGTTGCAAGTACTGTTGTTATTGTAAAAACTTACTCCAAGGAAAAATCTATAGAAAAAATAGCTTCTTCATTGAAAGTATATATTCCTCTTACGGTCGGATATGTATTCACTTGGGCGATGTTCGCTTTTGTTAAAAATGCGGATATTTCCTGCTCGCTTTTATCGTCCGTATTCGGAATGGCTTATATTCCTTTGTTTATATCCATGATGAATAATAACGGAAAAACCGTCAAATGCGCTTGCGGCAAGGAAATTTCCTGCGGCTTCATAGTATCCGTGTCAGCACTCGTTTTAATCGGGTTGTTCTTCTGTATGGGGTACGTTATGTTTGCGGGCATAGACGTCGGCAAGACCGCAAGTATGATTTTATTCGGTTGGTGGAGATACTAAGATGTTATCTAAGGTAGTCGGTTATGCTCTGAACGGGCTTGAAGGTTTTCTCGTTGACGTAGAGGTGGATGTTCATAACGGTCTGCCGTCGTTTGACGTTGTCGGGCTTCCCGATCTCGCGGTTAAGGAATCGAGAGAGCGCGTTCGTTCTGCCATAAAAAACAGCGGCAGGAATTTTCCGGCAACCAAGATAACCGTAAACCTCGCGCCTGCGGAGATTAAGAAAGAGGGGGCATATCTCGATCTTCCGATTGCCGTAGGTATAATAAAAATTTCAAGTATAGGTTTTCCGGACGATATATCGGATTACGTTTTACTCGGAGAACTTTCCTTAGACGGGACGCTTCGCTCCGTCCCCGGAATACTCCCGCTTCTTATTTCGGCGTCGAAAGACGGGTATAAAAAATTTATCATACCTCTCGATAACGAAAAAGAAGCTTCTTATATAGAAAACGTTACGGTTTACGCGGCTAAAAACTTAAACCAGGTTGTAGACCATTTAAAGCGAATAAGGCTTCTCGATCCCGTTGAAAAGCAGTATTACTATGAACAGGGAGGAGAATGTATCTATCCCGTGGATCTTGCCCTTGTAAAAGGTCAGGCTACGGCAAAGCGTGCACTGGAAATCGCCGTAAGCGGAGGACATAACATTATTTTCGTAGGTCCTCCGGGTAGCGGAAAAACAATGCTCGCAAAGTGCATTCCTTCTATTATGCCGGATATGGACTTTGAAGAAGCCCTCGAGACTACTAAAATTCATTCGGTGGCGGGCAGACTAAACGCAAACGACGGAATAATTCGCATGCGTCCGTTTATGACTCCTCACCATACAGCTACTAATATTGCCCTAATAGGCGGTGGCTCTTCGATAAAACCCGGTCTTATCTCTCTTGCTCATAACGGTGTTTTGTTTTTGGATGAAATGCCCGAGTATCCGAGGAGCACCCTCGAAGCATTAAGACAACCGCTCGAGGATGGCGTTATAACCGTTTCAAGGGCGAGGGCAAACGTTTCGTTCCCCGCAAACTTTATGCTTTGCGGAAGTATGAATCCTTGCCCGTGCGGCAATTTCGGCTCGAAAAAGCAGGTTTGCAAATGCACGCAAGCGCAAATATTAAAGTATAAAAGCAAAATTTCGGGACCGCTTCTCGACAGAATCGATTTGCAGGTTGAAGTGGACTCCGTAGAATATTCGGACTTGGTTTCCGACAGGGTAGAGGAGAGCTCTAAAACGGTGAAGGCGAGAGTTAACAGAACGAGAGCCGTTCAAAGAGAGCGTTTCAAAAACGAGCCTAACGTGAATACCAACAGCGATATGGGGGAAAAACAAATTAAGAAGTATTGCAGATTATCCGAAGAGTGCGAGCATATACTCCGTAGCGCGTTTGAAAGCATGAATTTATCGGCAAGGGCGCGCAGCCGGATTATCAAGGTAGCAAGAACAATTGCGGATATGGAGCTGTACGAACAAATTCAGCCCTCACATATTTTAG
>CAKQLR010000069.1 GCA_934254725.1 uncultured Clostridia bacterium
ATAAGTGAAAAAGCTTTCTCTAAAGACGTTGAGGATGAGGGCGAGGAAGCTGAATAAAACCGAATACGCTATTCCTTTTAAATAACAGAAATTGTTTTAATGAAAAGTAAGTATGCAAACGCGCATATTTACTTTTTTATTGCTCAAAATTCTTGATATGAAATGGGTTGCTATAGTATTGCTTTCGCTTTTATTGCTGATTTTGCCTATAAAAATATCAACGTCATTGTATTATGAAAAGGGGTTCAAAAAGGTCTATTTCGGATTGTATTTGTTCCTTTTGCGAATATTGAGCGGCAGTTTTTGTTTGACGAAAAATGGAATAGATGTTTATATTTTAAGGAAGAAATTTTCTTTTAAATACGGGGACGTTTACAAAAACAGAAACAAACTTTCTTTTCCTAAGCTGATGGCTCTTCTGGAAGTTTCGGTAACGGTAAAAAGCGGAGAAGGGGTGGACCCGTCGCGCAGGTTGTTTTTGTTTGCGTGTTTGTCGAACGCAATCGCGGCGTTCAAACCCGTCGTAAGGCAAAAATATCCTGTATTCAGAAGCAATAATTTGTTTGCCGTTGTTTCGGGTGAAGAAAAATTTCAAATTAATCTATTCGTCGCTATTGGCTTTAATTTGATTGCGATAATTATTACCCTTGCGGGAAAATTGTATGGAGTGTTGTTTAATGGAAAAGATAAATCAAAACAAAATAGAAGATCTGGTCAGAACATCCGTTGAAAACTTAGGCGAACTTATAGACGTAGAACGTGTGTTTGGCAAACCTCAACATTTCGGCGATAAAATAATTATTCCGATTTGTAAAGTCACAACGTGTTTTTTAAGTGCGGGAGGGGAAACAAGCGAGGCAAAAATGTTTAAGGACTCGGGCGAATATCCTTTTTCCGGTGGCACCGGAGCGCTTGTTTCTGTAAACCCGACAGCATTTTTAATAGATGACGGAAAGTCCGTCAAAACAATAAACGTAGGTAAAACCGAGCTTGACAGAGCTTTTACTTCTATTGAAAATATTATTGAAAAAATTACGGAGAAAAAGGATGATTAAAAAATTAGTATTAGCACTATTTAGTATGATTGCACTCCTGGTAGTTCTTTCTCCGTTGACGACTTCGGTATCTTCCGAACAGAATGAAAGTTACACCGTAATCGATAGAAAATCGGGTACAGTTATTGTGGGAAAAAACGGAAATACACCGCGTTCGATTGCCAGTCTTACTAAGATCCTAACGGCAATTACTATTATTGAGAATGAAAACCTTAGTAAAATATGCGAAGTGTCAATTAAAAGCGAAAACATAGAAGGATCTAAAGTTTATTTAAAACAGGGGGAGAGTTACTCCGTAATTGATTTACTATACGGTCTTATGTTAAGAAGCGGAAACGATTGCGCTCAGACGCTAGCCGAAAATTTTACAGGAGGGTATGATATTCTTATAGAAAAAATGAATGAATTTGCCGTATCATGCGGTGCTGTAAATTCTTCATTTAAAAATCCTCACGGACTTGAGGAAAAAGGACATTATTCAACTTCAAACGATGTAGCTATAATATCCGCGCGCGCTATGGCAAATCCCGTGTACAGAAAAATCGTTTCGGCAAAAAGTTATACTGCAAAGGAAATTTCAACAGGCAGAGAACTTCATTTTATAAATAAAAATAAAATGCTTTTCCGTAACGAAAGTTGCATCGGCGGAAAAACCGGTTTTACGAAAAAATCCGGAAGGTGCTTGCAAACGGCGTTTGAACAAGATGAGAGTGAAATAATATGCGTAGTGCTCGGATACGGCGATACTTACGGACTTACCCAAAGGTTGTTTGAAAAGGCGTTTAATAAAAATTAGCCGTTTTATGATATTATTAAGCAAAAAACAGTTGATTTTTTTGTCAAAAATATATAATATATATAGAGTAAATTTAAAAATAAAAAGGTATACAGAATGAGAATCAATAAATATCTTGCTGAGTGCGGCGTAGCGAGTAGAAGAAACTGCGATAAAATGATTGAGGACGGCTTAATAAAAGTCAACGGGAAAGTATGTACGCTCGGTCAGGAAGTATCGGATAAGGACACTATAACCGTAAACGGAAAAACCATTGTCCATCACGTAAAAAAAGAATATTACATATTAAATAAACCAAAGGGATATGTTTGCACTGTCAGCGACGATAAAGAAAGAAAAACGGTTATGGAACTTTTGCCTAAGTCCGCAGGCAGGGTTTTTCCTATAGGCAGACTCGATTACGACACTGAGGGATTACTTCTTTTAACCAATGACGGCGATTTAACGCTAAGATTGACTCACCCGAGAAACGAAATTCCCAAGACGTATATGGCGAAAATCGAGGGCGGTATTGAAGAAAATGAACTCGATAAAATACGCGCAGGCGTGGATATAGACGGCAAAAGAACAAAAAAATGCAGCGCGCATATAATAGAAACGGATAAAAAATTTGCAAAAGTAGTTCTTACAATCACCGAGGGCAGAAACCGTCAAGTTAGAAAAATGTTCGAAGCAATCGGTAAAAACGTCGCATTTTTAAAGCGTATAAAAATAGGCGATCTGACGCTTAGAGGACTTGACAGAGGCTCTTGCCGCAGGCTTACAGACAGTGAAGTAGAGTACTTAAAATTTTTATAATTAAAGCATTTTAACAGAAATCGAATCTCCCTTTTACATATCAAAAAGGGAGGTTTTTTCTATGAAAAACAAGGGATTTACAATTACGATAATAGTAATTGCGGCTATTTTTGCGTTATGTCTTTTTGCCTATTCGACGGGACTGTCTAATCAAGTCGTTATGGCATCGAGGATTTTTCGTAAATAGAAAACGCCTTTCGTTTGAAAAGCGTTTTTTAAATCGAATTCGATAATGTGTTAATTGTTTTTTGTGTCGTTCGTCAGACAGCACCCTGCCGAAACTAACAGATATTTTATAAAGAAATACATCGGAATGTTCAGGTAAGCGATAAACGGGAACACGAGATACAGCAAAATGTCTCTGACGTTTATAAAATCGATTCTTATTATCAAATCTATGGCGAAAGTCAACAAAAGCAAATTAAGTATTGCAACGAACGAAGCTGAAATCGCAAACTTCATTTCTGTTATCGTATCAACGGTTTTGTTGGGATTTATCGCCAGTAATGCGTAAGTTATAAGGGGGAACAAGAAAATTCCGCCTAAAACATAAAGCATTCCCGTGTAGGATATTCCTATTAAATCCTTAAGAGGAAAGACAAGAGCGGCAGCCTCGGCAACGAGCAAAATTGCAAACAGAGTGGAGGACAGTGCCATTAATTTGTTTATCAAAAGTTTACCTTGCGGAACGAAATTTGTTCTGTCCGCAGTACGAACTTTAAAACCTTGCATGTGTGCAAGAGCGAGTATATCCGAATAATCTATGCCGTTGTCGTCCGATTCCTGCTTTTTGGGCTTTGGCTGACGCGAACCTTGATTTACCGTAATGGCAGAGGGGGTAACGTCAACTTCTCTTTCGGCTTCCATATCCGTTTTTTGTTCGGGCATTTCGTCATCCTGTTCATCCCGAACGTCTATTTTTTCGGCTAATTCGTCTATATCTTCTTGTTTGATTTCCGCTTCGTCTTTAGGGAAAAGCTTTTTAAGAATATCTCTGTATGTATTATCTACATCGCCGCCCATGCGATATTTTGCTATATCGAGGGAGTCATCGTCTTCGTCGGACAATTCGGAGGAAGGAGTTTCTTCAGCGGTTTCTTCTTTTACGACAGGGCGTTTTACGGCTTCGTGAACGGTTATAACTATTTCTTCGCCGTCGTCCGGTTCGGGTTCTTCGTCCGTTTCGTTTGTATCTGTTATATTTTCTTCGGCTCCTGATTCCGCTGCTGTTTCCAGTTCTGTGCCTTCGTTAACATTATCTTCGATATCTTCAATTGTTTCATTCGTCTCATCTGTTTCTTCGTCAATTAAAGACATCTGTTGAAGTTCGTCCGATTTTGATAGGAAAGAAAGATTGTGCTCGTTATCTTTTGCAAGTCTTTGCGTTTCCTCGTCTGTATCGTCGATTTGTTTGATTATCTGATGTCCGAATGTAGGATAAATAACGCTTGAAGTGTAAATCGAATCATTTTGTTCCGTATGATTATTTTCTTCTGTCGTAATGAATTCGTCATCATCGGGAACAGCGTCGGGAATAGGGGAGAAAGAATAATCTTTGTAATCGTCGGCGTTGAATTTCGGTTTTACAGGTTTTGCATCTTCAAAAACATAGCCTAAATCGCCGCCGTCGGTCAAAAGTTTATCTATTACGTTTCTTGAATGAATCCAGTTAGAAAAACTTTCGTCGCAAAGTTTTTTTCCGCTGTCGGTAAGTTTGAAATAACGCCTTCTGCCACCAACGCCGCTTTGCCAATAACCTGTAACGTAGCCGCTTGTTTCAAGGCGTTTCAGGGCGCTGTAAAGCGTCGGCTGTTTCAGTTCGTACTGACCGCCGCTTTTATCCTCAATATCAAGGCAAATTTCGTTACCGTGCTTATCGCCGTCGTACAAAGAACGAAGTATTATCGTATCGATGTGACCGCGTATAAGATCACTGTTAATTGTATTATCAGCCATTATAACGCCTTCAAATTATAAATACTTATTATTATTTTAACAAATGATATTTATAATGTCAAATTATTTGCCATATTATGCGTGATATAATTTTTTAGCAAAATCCCTTTTTAAACAAATTATTTTTTAATTTTTTTGCCTGATGCGTTATAAAAGAAACATTTTATGAAAAATAATCTCTTTTTATATGTTTTGTCTTATTTTTATGTATATCTATGCGTAAAACAAGGCTTTTGCGCATAGTTGTATTGTTGATTTATTTTTGAAAATCGGCGTAAAATCGTATTATATTCCCCATTCGTTTTTAGATAAAAATCTTGTATAAATTAAAACATTTTAAAGCATTTTATGAATTCAATATATTTATAAGTCCTTTTCGTTAAGCCAAAATTTGATTTAATTATTTTGAATGTATTCGTAAAAAAATTTTTTTCTATACACTTTATATTGCATTTTCTCTTAATTTGTGTTAAAGTAATAAAAGGAGATTTTTTTAATGGGAAAAGATTTTTATGCGGATAGAAACCGAGAAAATATAATTAAAATTCAAAAGATAATCAAACCTCTTCCCCCTTATGTTGCCGATTTTTTTGTAGGGATAGAAACGAGAACTTCCACCCTTACAAGGCTTAACTACGCCTACGACCTGAGGGTGTTTTTCGATTACCTTTCAAAAGAAAGATTTACTTCCCTATCTCCTCACGAAATTACTCTTGAAAAGCTTGGCGAAATAGAATCTTTCGATTTTGAAAGGTTTCTCTCTTATCTTGGCAATTATGTCGACGAGGAAGGAAAAACGAGAAGCTGTAACGAGCAGGCAAAAAAAAGAAAGCTCTCCTC
>CAKQLR010000070.1 GCA_934254725.1 uncultured Clostridia bacterium
TGCATTGTTTACAAAACTGTTCTATATCTTTTTCGTTTACCATTGTTCTTTCTCTCTTCTTTCCTTTATTTTTTCCTTAATTATCAGCATCGTCGGGCGAGGACGCCTTTATTGCATTGTAGTAGTTGTTTATGGCTTTTATAAGACGTTCGTTCATGGAAGTGTCGTTGTTTACTCTGTCAAGACCGCTGTCGGCATAATCTTTGTAAACATGCCTGTAATCGGTTTTTCCATCTATTATGAAACCGCCAGAAACACCGCCGGAATAATCGCCTGAATTCGGGCTATTAGTGCTGTTGCTATTATTGCTATCGGAAGATCGCTCGTTATCGTAAGGCTTATTCGAAGAATCGGACAACGAAGGAATAGCTGCTTCGAGCTGTCTGAGATAAGATTCCATATCGAAGTCCCCTTCCTCGTATATCGCTGAAATTTCGCTGTAAATGCCGAGGCCCGCGTCCTTCCTGAAAGGAGAAAGCTCTCCGTCGGACCACTGTACGAAAACATATCCGGCTTTGGGAATTGCAAAAATATAATCGCCGTCTTCGCCTTCGGTAAAGGTCATCTCAACAGAACCGTCGCTGTAAAGCTTTATGGAACCGCTTTCGTTTTCCGCATAACCGTTGGCTAAAAGTTCGTTTTTAATTTCTTCGTTGCTCTCCGCATTGAAAGACGGACAGTAAAGCGTTCCGTATAATCCCGAGGAATATCTGACCGAGAATTTTTCGGCAGGTCTTTCAAGATATTTTTCAACGATAACCTGACCGCTTTTTATAACTCCGTCCGAAGTAAGTACGGTTATCTCGGAAGCAATCGCGCAACATGTAACAGCCAAAGCCGTAAAAACGATAAGCACGTTAGAAATAGCCATGGGTATCATGTCTTTGTTTACGGTACTGAGAGCGTTCAGCGCATCCTGCCTCTGAGCATTAGCCATAAAGGATTGGTCACCCTGATATTCGCACATCGTTATCATACGTTCTTCGAGACCAAGCTCGTCAACGCGAGCAGCCACCCTCTTTGCCGTGGTGCGGTATTTGAAGAAATACAAAAGACAGAATACTACTCCGCTAATTACCACGAGTTCGGGCAGTACGATCCATAATGCATTAAAACCTAAGTACCAGCACACAACGCATGTGATTAACGCGGATACGCCCGCCGTTAATAAGCCGATAAGTAAAGCTTTAAACACACCTTCAAAAGCAAGCCTCTTTTTAAACCTTGCGTATTCTTTTAATGCTTCCATTTGCTTTACCTCCATTTATTATATATATAATTATAGATAGTATAATTGTAGTATTTTAAATCTACAAAATCAAGGAATTTGTCTTCTTCGAGTCGAAAAAAATCGCAAAACCGACAAACTTTTTGATTTTTTAAGGTTATTTTAAGTTTAATCGCCTATTTTTGTTATTTTTTTTCAAAACCCGTTTTTTACCGATTTTAATTAAAGAGAAAAAACAGAGATTTTTTACCCTTATTATATGCAAATAATAAAACAAGCGTCCTCCCCGAATAAAACGGAAAAGACGCTTATTTCGCATATTATTCAAGTGAAACGGATTTTATCCGTCGCACAGAACAGTGTTTAGTTTGCTTTGTAATTGTAAACGATATCGCAGCCGTCGAACCCTATATAATCGCCGATCAAATCGTTTACGGGAGTTCCCCAGTACTCTTCGGCAAAATCTTTCGTTCCCTTGAAGTAAATGGTCTGACCTGCTACCCAGTTTCTGAATGCGTAATTTACTACCACGCAGTTTTCGGAAAGAACTATAGATTTCAACGGGCAAGACATAAACGCGTATATAGCTATTGAAACAACGCTTTCGGGAAGAACGAAATTGGTAAGAGCCGTACAGTTTTTGAACGTTTCTGCAGAAATTTCGGTATATCCCTCGGGTACAACCGCAGTGGTAAGTGCCGTACAATCGGACAAAATGCCTTTTGTTCCTGTACTTGTCATTCCTTTACCGAAGATAAACGACGTGAGATTTAAGTTCTTGGAAAACGCATAATTACCGATTTCGGTTACCGTGTCGGGAACCGTATACGTTTCCAACCCAGTATTACTGAACGCATATTGTCCTATCGTCTTAACCGTCGAAGACTCAAACGTTTTCAGCGAAGTACAATTCAGGAACATATAATTCGCAACGGTTTCAACATCCTTACCGAAAGTTACCTTTGTAAGAGTTGTGTTGATTATCGAAGAACTACTCGTACCATTCGAGAACAAATACGTAGCCGACGCTGTGTTAGGCGTATTTATTACAAGTTCCGTAACAAAGCTGTTGTTAAACGCTTTTGTCGGGAAGGTAGTTACCGTTTCGGGAATAATTACCTTGAAGGTCTTACCCTCCGCTATTTCGCTGCCGGCATTGCCGAGAACACCTGCAGCCAACGTTTTAACCGAGCCGAGGTCGAGAAGTTCGAGCTTAGTGTAACCTTCGAACGCACTTGCTTTTAACGTCGTTACCTTAGCGGGAAGCGTTATTTTTGTTACGCCCGTGTTTGCGAATACCTGCGAACCGAATGTTTCAAGATTTTTGGGAAGAGTTACCTCTGTAATACCCGTACCCATGAACGCATAGTCGCCAAGATAGGTGAGTGCATCGGGGAATGCTATAGACGTTATTCCTGTATTCATGAATGCACCCGCACCTATATGTGTAAGAGTTGACGGAAGAGTTACTTCTGTAAGGTTTGTCAATCCGCTGAACGCATAGTCGCCTATTTCCGTAAGCCCTTCTTCAAACACGAAGGTAAGTTTGCTTGTTCCGACAAATGCGTAATCACCTACTTTTACGCCTTCTCCGAGGGTTACAGTCCCTTCATATTCGGGAGCAACCGAAACAATTGTCGTACCGTCTTTAGAGTAGAGAATTCCGTCCTTTACAAGGAAGTTGGTGTTGCCGAGGGTATTTTTATAGCTCGATATCTTAGTACCTACAAACGCGAATCCACCCACCGTTTTTAAGTTGACGGGGAGTACCGCTTCGCCGGTAAGAAGAACACAGTTTTTAAACGCATAAGCGCCTATAACTTCAAGACTGTCTAATTCGGGGGCATTAAGAGTTTCGCTTCCGACAAAGTTTTCGCAGTTTTCAAACACACTTTCGCCTATTTCTTTTACTTTGCCGAGGTTGATATACTTAATTCCGCTGTTTAAGAACATTCTCGCGGGCAGCGATGTAATTTCATCCGAAAGAACGACTTTTTCAAGATTAGCACAACCTTCGAATATATTGGTCTGAGGCGTGCCCGGTTTATTGTTTCTTATCTCCGAATATGACCTCTTTGTTAAATTCAACTGTCTTATGCCGGACATATCTACTTCAACTACCGAGCTGTTTTTTAACATTGTTGTAGGAACAACATAGTTAGCGCTGGAGTCGCCGTCATAAGCCCACGTTGGCATTATTACCTTTTCTATGCCGGTTGTTTCGGCGAAGGCATTTACATCAATTTTCTTTATTCCGTCAAGATTTATTATCTTTTCATCTTTAACATCGTTATTGAAGTTTTCAATGGAGCTTCCGTAGAACGCCTTGCTTGCAATTGTCGTTGCTCCGGCGTGTTTTACTTTGACGTTTTTAAGTTTTGTACAACCCTCGAACGCCGAAGAAGCTATGCTCGTTACATTGGGCATATCTATCTCGACTATGGCGGTGTTCTTGAATGCAGAACCGCCTATTGATGTTACTCCGGAAGTATTCGTAAGTTCCGTAAGATTTACGCAACCTTCAAAGACATTTGCCGAAATCGTCTTAATTTTCGTAATATCCAAACTTGTTATTCCGGAATTTTTGAATGCCGAGCCGTTTAATGTGGCAAGCAACTGGGTACTTGTTACCGAGGTCAAGTCCGCACAATCTTCGAATGCCGAACTATCTATTTTTGTTACTTTCGGTAAGTCTATGGTCGTGAGTCCGGAGTTCTTGAACGCGTTCCCATTGACGGTAGCGATATTATTCGTATCGGTAACCGTGCTAAGATTTGCGCAGCCCTCGAATGCAGATTTAGGAACGGCAGTCATCTTTATCAGGCTAAAGGAAGTAATTGCCGAGTTTCTGAACGCAAAATTGCCTATCGTGCTAAGATTTGTTTCGTTAGTTACGGATGCAAGATTTGTACAGCCGTCAAAGGCGTAAGCGCCTAAAGAAGTTATATGCGTAAGATCTATCGAAGTTAAGCCCGACGAAGCAAACGCGGAGGCAGGCAACGTAGTTACTTCTTCATTCAACTCTACCGATGTAAGGTTAGCGCATTTTTCAAATACGTTCGTATCGAAAGATTTTACTTTCGAAATGTCTATAGACGATATTCCAGAACCGGAGAACATATATTTTGTCAAAGCTGTTATTCCGCCAAGGTCAACACTCTGAAGGTTAACTGTATTTCTGAACAAATATGTTCCTATGGTCGTAACCTTGTTGAGGTTGAATTCCGTAATGCCCGTGCCTTCAAAGGAATAATTACCGAGTTCCAAACAAGCATCGGGGAGCGTAACCTTTCCGTCCGGATCGCTGTCCTTTGTCTTGAAGGTTGTAAACGAGGAGCAATTCTGGAATGCATAGTCGCCGATTTTTGTTATAGTTCCCTTCGCATATACAGAAACAAGCGATTTACAACCGCTGAATATATTAGTTGTTCCTTTCGTTTGCTTATCAGGAGCTTTGTTCTGTAAACATCTCCAATATTCGGAACCGCCTATCGAATTAATCTTTGCGGGAAGTATTACGCTTATAAGACCTGTATTACGGAAAGCCCCGTTTCCAATCGATACAAGCGTTGAAGGAAGCGTAGCTACGTTATCGGGATCCGTCGATTTCGTTTTGATAGTAGTGAGAGACGTACAGTTGTAGAATACGAATGCATCATTACCGTTGTAGTTCTGAGTAGTGACAAGCTTGCCGTTGGCGAATTCTATATCGTCAAAATACAACTGGTCACGAGTCAACGTATTATTGTTGAAGTTTACCCATAACGGAAGACCTATGCGACCTATTGTTTTGATGCCTTCGCCAAGAGTTACCTCTTTAAGCGACGAACAAGCTCTGAACGTACCGTCCGGGACATAACCGAGTTCGCCGGGAATTTCAGCCTTTACAAGACCGGAACAGTCCATGAATACATCTATACCCATATAACTGAGAACGGATTTACCGTCCTTGTTACGGGCAAACGATACTTCGGTAAGGCTCTTGATGCCCTTGAATGCTTCTGAACCTATCTTCTGGATAGTGGAAGGAAGCACGAGTTTTGCAATCTTTGTCTGTCCGACAAACGCCTTAGGCATTATTG
>CAKQLR010000071.1 GCA_934254725.1 uncultured Clostridia bacterium
GTTCAGCCAAAAAGCGGAAAAAACTTTTGACGCCAAAGAAATACCTTCGCTTTCGGATTCAAACACTTCGGAAGCGAATTATGTTTGGCTTCCCGTTCTTTTTAAGCCCGACGGAACACCGTACATCAAATGGATAAGAGAATGGCAGACTGAAGATTTTGATTAAAAATTTCGTTAATCCACTACTCTTTCCTGATTAGTTTTTATGCTATAATCTTTGATCAGTGGGCTTTTTATAAATTTAAAAAAAGACGTTCCGAAAGAAAAAAGCATCTTGAATAATTACGCCCCGTAAATTGTAATTACCGACAATTTACGGGGCTTTTTGTTCGCTAAGTTCTAAGTTTTTCCAGAAAAAGAATTTTAATCGCTCTTTTCAGCTTCACTCTTTTCTGAAATTTCTTTTTTCTTTGTCTTTTGTTCTTCTACGTCATTTTCAGAAGCCGGCACCGACGGAGTTTCTTCAGTCTTCCCGCCGAATTGTTTAAGCATCTGCCCCGCCCGATCGCGGTAAAGCCGCTCGCCGCGCCTATTACGATCGCGACAACGACGTTTTCCGCAGGTATGCAAGACGGAATTGCATAATAACATATTACTCCGAAAATGACGCCTAATCCCGCAGAAATCAACGGAACGAACCTTTCGAGCTTTGCGTTTCCCGAGGCTGCATAGCGTATCAGTCTAACAACGAAATACACCGCTGCTGCAATCGCGGGGACGCTTATAGTTTCTAAATACTCTTTCATAATCCGAATCCTCCCACACTTCATTTTATGAATTACGTATTGTAATGCGTACCGCCGTAATGTAACATTATCTCACGGGTTTTAATATATTTTATAGAAACGGATTATATCGTAAAAGCAAATCACGGAGGAAGAAATGGCAACAAAAACAATTACCTCGTTCGCCGAATTCAAGGCGGCGGTGGAAGACAGCGTAACCGATGAAATAATACTCGGTGCAGACATAACTTTCGAAAGCGGAATAAAAATTCCCACAACAAAGAAAACGCTGACGATAAACGGCGAAAATTATAAAATAACGGACATGAATTCATCGGCAGCAAGCAGCGCGCTATACGTTCCGACAGGCTTCGGTACTTCGACTATTACCGTAAAAAAAGTAACTTGGAGCGGACGAAATTATTACGGAATGGTATGCGTTTACGACGACACGGCAAACTCCGGCGTTTCGATCGTTTTCGAAAACGTTAAATATAACGGTCCTCAGGCGATTTATAACAGATACGGCTCGACCACCGTTAAAAACTGTGATATAACAATTGAAAAGAATGGTTCGAGCGTGAGCGCACAGGAATTTTGCGAAGCAAATCGTTTGATTTTGGCGGGAACGACCACGATAAATTGTTTGTCTACGTCGGGTTCGGTCATGTGGTTTGCCTTTGCGGACGCGGAAATAACTATAGAAGCAGATGCCGAGATAAGCGTTTCCGCACCGAACACTTATCTGATTTATTCCGATACTGCGGCGAAACCCAAACTTGTTTTCGGACACGGTTCTTCAACCGTTATAAACGTTAAAAACGGACTTTTTTATGCTTCGGGAACGAGCGCGCACATTGCTTCTTCCTGCCTTATAGAACACGACGCCTCCCTGTCCGTCACTTCTTCCGAGAATAACGGCGTTCCGCTTTTCAAATGCTCCGGAGATTTTAATCTGATGCAAAACGCAAGCTTATTCCTCGTTATGCCGCAGAGCGGAAGTTCCCCTCTTCTGTATTTTTCATCGTCCGCAAAAATTAATTTCAATTCGCCGAAAAACATTTTACTCTACAACAATAACGGAAAAGTTTTCTCATTTGCCTCGGGCGGAACGGTTTCGGTTACGGCAAAACAAGTAAATTATTGGAACAAATCCGTAACCCCATATAGCGCGGCGGGCGGTTTCGACGATATCCCGACGACAGCCATTTACAAAGCCGACGGCGAAAACGTAACTATTTCGCAAACTCTTACGCAAAGCGCGGTTACAGCGACGACCTCTAATATCGAGGAAGGAGACGGCGGATATCCCGTCGGCGCAACGAATTTCGATCTGACAAAGGCGACGGTTTTCTCGGCTGGTACCCTCCCCCTTTCGATAAACGCCGTAAACGACCTTTCGCTTAGCGTGGGCGGATCGACCGCCCCAAATGCGGCAATAAGGTTGACCGACGCAGAACAAACAATTTCCTCCGATTCCGACGACACGGGCGTTTACTCTGTTCAGACGAGCGAAAAACCGACCGTCGGAGAAATTATTACCGTACAGTCAAATAAAAACTTTCTTACGACTAAAAAATCCGTAACCGTTACGGGAAGCGTATCGATCACAAAACTACCCGATATTTTCTTTAACGCGATAGGCTCTCCGCGCTACTCCGCGCCTCTTGACAGACTTGACCAGAACTGGGAGATCGAGCTTACCGACACACGCGAAAACGGCGGGAAATGGGCGTTATACGTTCAGATAGAAAGCGAATTACAAACAAGCGAAAACATAATTGCAGAATCAGTGACTTTTACTAACGACGCTACCGTAACACTTAACCTATCGCCCACTCTCGTCGCCGAAGGCGAAACCGAAAGTCCTCAAAAAATTCTCCTTTCATGGGAAAAAACAAAAGGCATACTTTTGAATATCGCGGAAGATACAGTTTACGACGGAGGGAAGTACGTTGCAAAACTTAAATGGACAACGGAATTCGATTAAACAAAATATATTGAATAATTTTATTGCAAAAAGCAAGGAAAAACCCTCAACTTTTCGAGTTACGGGTTTTTTTTACCAGGATAATCCGCAATCTGTCTTACGGCATGACGACGTTTGTTTTTCTCTTTTGTCGATTACGGTAACTTCGTTTGTTTTTACCGTTTCCGTTCCGTAAGTAAGTTCCGCGGAATTGCGAAAATGTCTTAGAACGCTGTTTTTTTATAGTACTATCCCCGTTGTCAGTTTTTGCCTCATTTAAGGGCAAAAAGCACGAAAACAACAACGATAAGCAACTACATAAACAGCATTGCTCGCAAGACTCGCAGTCTTCAGCAGACATGCGTTGATTTTGTCGTATAAAATTATTACGCTTGCGTAACGCGAAAGGTTACCGTGAGAGTTCCTCCTTCAGCTATATCTGGCAGATTAACGCTTAAAAGCCCGCCTGTATAGGTAAAATCGGTTGTTTTCGTACCGTTTATTTCCACGCCGTAAGTGGTATCGAACACAACGTTAGCGGTGTCGATATTATCCGCAAGTATGCCTTTAGAATAAACGTCTCCCGATTCGTTCGTTATAACAACAGTATACGTCAAAGGTCCATCCACCCAGTACTTTTTATCTGCGGAAAGAACCGCCGTAAGCCCGCTGATTATCGTCGTGCTGACGAGGTTAGACGCAAACGATATAGCTTCGGACTCAGCCCCATAAAGACCTGTAAAATCGGTTTGGTTATCTGTAATTTTCTTTGCCATTATTTTTCCTCCGGTGAGCGGGCAGAATTTTTATCCGTCAATCTCGCTCTGTAAAAAATCCGCGGGAATATTATCCCCGCATTTAATTATATGCCTCCGAAAGGAAAAATTGTTCAATTGCTCAAATGTTAAAATTTTGATATTTTAACGCTTCACTTTATCTCTCTTTTATTTTCAAATCACGGTATAATGCTTTTACCGAATAAAACGGTAAAGGAGTAACATTATGAACAAAAGACATTCGTCGGAAGAAAAACAAAACGCAATCAAAAGATATGTTAAAGACAGAGAACCGCCACTCAAAATCATCAAAGATATCGGGATTTCCAAAAGTACTTTTTATAAATGGCTGTTTTTTATAATTTAGATAACACTTTCAACTTAACCTTCTCCTCTTTTCATATTTACAATCACCGTTATAAAGATATTTTCCGTCATAAGTGTATACTGTGCGTCCTGGTGATTGTC
This sequence comes from uncultured Clostridia bacterium, assembly GCA_934254725.1. Classification (GTDB taxonomy): domain Bacteria; phylum Bacillota; class Clostridia; order Christensenellales; family Borkfalkiaceae; genus RGIG3732. Next base: position 3,939 of record CAKQLR010000071.1, read on the forward strand.
TATAACAGATTATCTCTCCTTTTTCAACAACCCAAGTACCATAGTCTAAATGTATAGCCTCATCATTTCTAACAGAAACAAGAGTTGAATAAAAAATGCCATTTTCTTTAAATAAAAGCCTTCGCTCGCACACTTCATCATAATGTGAAATATATTGATATTCAACACTAACCCATAATCCAGCCGTTTCCTGTTCGGAAATCTTTTTTTACATCCGCCAAATGATACTAATAAACATAATATTAAAATCAAACTATTTAATTTAAAAAACGTTTCAGTTATTCTTGTTTTTTTATTCATTTGCATACCTCTTATATTTTCTTTTTCATTTTTCAAAATAGATTATTCTTTCTTTAACTGTTAAAGAATATCCGTTTTTTTGAGCTAACCTTGAAACCGCAGAACGATTTTTTAAATAACTTAAATCTTTTGGCATGGTTGTTTTCGTTTTTTTATATAATCTTTCTCAGTTAAAGAAAAATTTTTACCCGATAATAGTAAATTGTTAATTTCTTTTAAATCTGGTTTCATTGTTTTTACCTCCTTCTTTATTATTGATTATATTATAGCTAACCATTGGTTAGTTGTCAAGCGTTTTTTAACTGTTAGTTATATAATAATTATATGAATAAGCAAATAATTAAACAAAGATTATCGGAAGAAATTAAAACAAGCGGTTTAACGATTGTTGAAATTGCAAAACGAATAGACGTATCACCAGAAATGGTTACGCAGTATAAAACAACCAACAAACTTCCCAAACTCGAAACATTTGCTAAATTATGCGAAGAACTCGATTTAGACGCTAATTACATTTTAGGCCTAAAAAATAATTAAAGATTTTCGAAAAATGCGAAGAATTATACAGAAAAAAGTATCGTTCGGAAAAAGAATTTTATAAAGCCGTTGACGATTATATCGAATTTTATAACGAGCGCCGCCCTCACGCAAAACTGCAATACAAGACTCCGAATCAGAAAGAACGCGAATATAAAGAAAAATCCGAAGATTTTAAATAAATCTATCGGACAAGCGGGGTTCGGAAATAAAAAATAATAATTTTTGACTTCAATTTTTCAGTTTTTTCTGTTTTTAGTCCGATAAAGAAAATGAAAATAAAAGGTAAAAACTCGCATAATTACTAAGAAAATAGAAAAACACTATCGATTATCGAACCGTCGGGGTTCAAATATCGATAGTGTTTTCAGGTGGCGGAGCGTTAGTAACGTAAATCGAATAGTTTAGAAAATTTGCAATGCTTTATATAATCCTCTATGAACTATGATAT
>CAKQLR010000072.1 GCA_934254725.1 uncultured Clostridia bacterium
CGTGTAATGGTTGCTTTGGTGACGAAAACACTTCGAGCGGCATAACGGTAGAACAAGACACTTACAATGTGGAGTACGGAGAAAGTTTTATCGTTCCCGAAGCAACACACCAAAATGGTGGAACGTTAGATGATGGAACTATAACGGCAAAAGCGTATGACGCAGACGGAAATGAAATCGCAATTGATTACGGCACTTGTTTTTTTGAAAAAGGAACAAACAAAATAATCTATACCGCAACCGACGGCGCGACAAAAGAAATTACCGTAATATGCGCAGACACAAAAGCACCGACAGTTACGTTGGCAAATTTCGTTCCTGCGACGTTTGTAGGCGATAAATACAAATTACCGAGTTATACTGAAACAGATATAAGCGGCGTTGACGTCTTGGCATCAAAAATACAATTATTCAAAGAAGACGCAACAACTGCCGTAGCCGAAGGTAAGGGTGCGGAAGTAACGATTGAAGAAGCAAAATATTACATGCTCAAAGTTACGTCGAAAGATAACGACGGAAATCAGGAGACTTACGAATATCGTATAAATATTATTAACGTATTTAAAGATACAAACCTTGCGGATAATATGATGTTCGATTTTGACGAAAACGATTATTTGCAAAACATTATCAGCGGTGCGGATTCGAAGCAGTTCAATAAAGAAATTGTTGCAAATTATCCCGAAGCCACCGGCACGATACGTCCGGAAGGCGGCGCGTTAAAACTCACGCTTACCGAAGACGGACCTGCGTCGGCTTATATTTACAAAGGTAGAAAAGCCGAGAAGGCGGAAACTTTCTCCATTAAGGTTCGTACTTACTTGAATGAAAAAGTTGAGTATATCTACTTTAAAGACGTAGCATCGGGCGTTGTCGTTCGTGCTTTTACGTTGACCGATTTCACAAGTTGCGAGTGGATCGATTTAGAAATAAAAATGAATGCTTTTAACGCCGAATCTATCGACAGTTTGTTCGTGGAAATAGGTGGTGAAAGCGGTGCGATCGTTTATATCGATCAAGTTGAAATCGTTCCCGTGTATGTTGATAAAAACAGAGACGAAAATATATTGCTTGACTACGACGAAAAGGATATTTACGGTCATTGGCAAACAACGTTTGCCGACTCAGAGTTAAACATCGACGTAGAAAATACCGTTCTTTCTATTTTAACCGAAGAAGATGAAGAACTTCCCGAAGGCGCGCATGGCGGCGTTTTAAAAATTTCTCCTTCTGCCGATGGATTGCACACTTCGATTTTCACGTGGTTATTTGAGGAATATATAAGTATTTCGGAAATCGACGGTATAACTTTCCGCATCTATCTCACAGAAGAATTTATAAGAAACAACCAGATTATTTATGTATCGTGCTGCGATTATAATAAACGCGCAGTTACGGGATATTGGTTGATTAACAACATAACAAGGTCGAAAAAACCATGGACTGCGGGGTGGAACGAATTCACTTTATATACGAATGATTTACGAGGCGACGGCGCGAGCGGCGGGCAGAATTTAAGCGGCGTAATACACGGTTTTTCATTTGTTTTCGGCGATCAACGTTGGGGTGAAAAGGGTGGAACCGTATATCTTGACGAAATACGAAAAGTTCCTCTCGGCTATGTTGACGGAGACTTGGATCCTTGGTCGGAATATATGACTTTCGATAAAGACGAATATGTTAACGGCGAATACGGAAGATTGCCTGCCGTTCGTCCGGATGAAAACAGCACGGTTTCTATTGAAAGCATTAGCGGAGTAAACGGTAAAGCTCTTAAAATGGTCACTTCGGTTAATGGTGCCGCCGTTCGTTTGTTTAATGGTCCTAATAACGTAATAGAACTGTCGAATCACGACGCAAGTTTGATTAACGGGGCAAAAATTCGTGTTTATTCTGAAAAATCCAACTCGTTAAAACTTGTCGGTTACGATAGACGCGACGGCGTTAACGCAGGTTTTACATTAAGTTTAAGTAAAGGCTGGAACGAATTTGATCTTAACTATTTCACAAACGAATACGGGGTAGGCTGCGACATATATTATTTTGATGCAATTTTAACCGATGCGGGAACGATATATATCGATCAAATATCTAAAACCGATAATGTTGGAATTAAATATGCACAAAATAACGACAAGGTGTTTTATGCAAAAGAAGAAACTGCAAAATATTCAATAGAATATCAAGTGGATCACGGTTGGGGTTCGAACTATTCTGCTTTTGCAAGCGTATTAAGTTATGTGGATAAAGATCCCAACGGCGACGATACTAACGGCATTTCTATTGCGCACGACGTTGCCGTCGGCGGAAATACCTATAGGAAGTATAACGTTGTTTTCAACAAACCCGTAAAATATAATTCGTTAGGGATATTGCGTATTCGCTTATACGTTCAAGATGCGCTTGGCGTATATGTATGGAATACAGAAAACAAAACTGAAATGCTTCATGAAAGCACAGTCAGCGGTAACAACAAATGGGTTAATTTAGACGTTCCCCTAAGCATGATTGCGAACGACGGTGACACTTTAGATAGTTTCTATCTTGGCTTTGCTACGGCGAGCGATTGCATTGTCGACGGCATTTTAGAATCGGTCACCTATATTGATTCTTTGGAATGGGTGGACGTAGAAATTACAGGCGGCAGCATTGTTTCCGGTTGCTTTAACGGAAAAGCAATAAAAGGGACGACTATAATGCTTGAACACGATCAGTCTTTAATTCCCGAAGGGAAAACGTTCGCAGGCTGGCTTGTAAACGACAAATTGGTTGTCGGTGACAGTATAACGATAACCGAAAACACCGTAATTTCGGCTTGTTATGAAGATATCATAACAGAACTTGACGTACCTGAAGGCGCGATTATGGTTTGTGACAATAGCACAGATACCAACCCTTGGCGTTGGCCGAATTGGGGAAGCAACAGGGGCGTAGACGAAACTAATTGGTTGTCTGTTTATGCCGATCGCGCTGGTGTTCAATGCTTTTCGACTGTATCCGAAACCGGAAACTATGATCTTTATACAAGCGTAGGGATGCAAAGCATATCTGTTTCGTTCGACTTGTCAAAAATGGAGAAAATCACTTTCCGTTTAAAGATAAATCCGAGCAACTGTAAGGGAATTTTGTTAAAACCAGACAATGAAGACTTGAAGGAATTAACTCATTGGTTAGTTGATAACACCGGAAAAGAATATACTTCAAGCGATTGGTTTGAGGTTTCTTATAACATAGCCGATCTCGGAATTACCGATTGGTCTAAAGACTACAGTTTTTACTTCCAGATACTTTCATTTGGAAAAGGCGATATTTGTTGGGTTGATCAAATATATCTGACTCCTAAAAAAACTGCCGAATATAACATAAAAATTTATGTTGACGGCGTCGACGTTACCGAAGCAAATAAAGAGAAAATAACCGAAATCTGTGGTGAAACGAAAGCCTACGTCGGCGATATGATAGATATAACTGCAGCGGCAATCGCAATGACGCCGCAAGGCTTTGCTCTCGATAGAACTAACAGCGTTTTAACGGGCGTTGTAAAAGAAGACGGTAGTTTGGTTTTATCTGTTTATTATGTAACGCCGAAAAATATGTTTACCGTGAACTTGACTAATGCTACCATGCAAGGCATAGAAGGCAATCAAGTGGCAGAAGGAACAGAGATTACTCTTATTCCTACGGTAGGTGACGGTCAGTATTTTGCGGGTTGGACTGTGAATGGCGAGGCCTACGACAAAAACACCATAATCGTTGATAAAGATTTGACTATCGTAGCAATCGTTCTCGATTTACCCGAAGAAGTAATCCCCGAAGGTTCGACCGCTTTGAATCAATATACCGAAGAAACTTCGTTATGGCACAGAACGAATTGGGGTAGCAGCGGCGGATATTCTGAATGGCTTGAAGTATACGACGGAGTTAGAGGCGTAGTAAAATTCGGAAATTCAGACGGCGGCGAAACGTATAACCATTTTGCATTAAATATAACAAACGTTGATTTGACTAAATATTCCGAAATAGTAGTTCGATTAAAAGTAGATCCTGCAAAATGCAGATTCGTATGGATATGGCTGGGAAGCAGCGGAAAGGAAATTGACGTGTTGGAAGCAGGTAAAACGCATCCTTCGGGATGGTTGGAAATTAAGATACCCGTTGCAGGCATGTTAGAATTAAGTACCGATCAAACGGCGGAAGAATTTCATATTCAATACGGAACGTTAAAAGGTTCCGCTGCGGGCGATTGCGTTTGGCTTGACGGTATTTATGCAAAATAAAAAAGGTGAAGAATTAACCGAAATTCGCGCCGAAACAACAATAAAATTCGGCGCGGATTTACGGATTAAAAGGAGAGAAGAGAGATGAAAAAACAATACGATGTTCCTTTGGTTGAAGTTTTGCTCGTATTCGAAAACGACGTAATAAGTACTTCCGACCATACAGGCAAAGATATTTACGATTTTGAGTGGGGGGAATAACACATGAAAATATCGATTTTAAAAAACGCGAAAAAATGGTTGCTTTTTTCGTGCGGGATATTTGCGGTTCTCGCGCTTGCGTTTTTCGCGATACCTACGGTTAAAGCGGATGCGAGTGTTATGCCCGCGCCTCAACTTAAAAGAGGCGCGTCGATTCGCATAATAAAAAATGACTACGCCGAAAACGGCTTGCGCTTTACTATGTTGTTTTCGCAAAGCGACTATAACGTTTTAAGCGAAAAAACGACGGTCACCGAAGAGGTGGCGGCTGAAATAACCGATCTTAAATTCGGAATGCTTATAGTTCCCGAAGCATATAACCTTGCGGGTAACGACCAAGAAATTATTTCTCTTTTAAAAGGTCAAAGCGATAAGTATTACATAGGCGAAAAACCTGAAAGCGTATCAGATACGGCAAAGCAAATTCTGGATATAAGCGCAAACGGTTTAGGCGCGCTTAACTTAGTCGAAAACGACGGTGAAATTTGTTACGCATATAACGCCGCAATAATCGATTTAAAGCAAAAA
>CAKQLR010000073.1 GCA_934254725.1 uncultured Clostridia bacterium
TTTGTGACATGATAGCATATTTAGTAGGCAAATCAGTCAATTATGGAAAGGCTAGAATTCAGAAAAAAGAATTTGACATTCTATTTTCTGCTGTAAAAAATGATAAAATAGATGAAGCAATGAGAACCGCTGTTACGTGTATTGAATACGTGATAAATCATACTACTGTTCCAAAGCAAGAATTGCACAGAAGCAGAGAATTCACAAATGAACTTTTTGATAAAATAGATACTGTAAGTTGTGCTTGTGCCAATACCGCATTTCTAAAAAAAGGAGACATTGTTCATTGCACAGTAACTGCAGTAAATCGCTCTTTTGTTTCTGTTAAAATTAAAACTGATGATTCTCGTGAAAAAGGATATATTCATATTTCTAATATAGCGAATAAATACATTGAAGATTTAAAAAGCAAAGTGCCAATAGGTGAAATATTCCAAGCTAAAATAATTAATGAATATGAAGAAAAAAAGATTATGGATGGGAACTGTCATTAATTTATTAATATTTATTTTCCAATATAAACTTTTTCATTTAAAAATGATTGTTTTTAAAACACTCTATATAAAAAGTCAAATTTTCATTCAGTATAAACAGTAAAAAGCCGACCTCGTTATGAAGTCTGCTTTTTATTATGCCCTGAGCCCTTGAGAAATGCGTTCTAACGTACCCGCCCAACAATCCCACGTCTTGAGAAAACACCGCAAAAATGTTAAACTAATTCCAAAGCAGTCCGGAGAAGTCTATGGATTTGATTGGAGTTGGTTAGAATGAATGAAATAGCGCAAGCAAAGGTGCATGTAAGGCTGCAAAACTGGCAGCTGATGTATAGCGAGTATGCAAGCAGCGGATTGACGGTAAAAGAGTGGTGTGAGAATAATCATCTGAGCGTCAAGACGTTCTACTACAGACTGAAAAGGCTAAGGACGGAGGCGCTGCAGCAGGAACAGCACGACATAGTTGCTGTAAAGCAAAACACGGATATGAACAATACGGAACTCATCCGTATAAGCGGCCGCGGAATAACGGCAGAACTGCCCCCGGATATATCTCCGGAGCTGCTGGCGACGCTCTTGAAGGGGCTGTCATCATGCTGAAAGAAGCAAGATTTGAGCAGGTGTACATAGTCTGCGGATACACCGACATGCGTCGTTCGATTGATGGATTGGCAGCAATTATTCAGCAGAATTTCGGACTGGAGCCTTGCTCGGGCAGTCTGTTTCTTTTCTGTGGAAAACGAAGGGACCGTATGAAAGCACTGCTGTGGGAAGGCGACGGTTTTCTGCTGTTGTATAAGCGGCTGGATAACGGTTGTTTTCAATGGCCGCGTAACGGTGCAGAGGCAAAACTGCTGACTCATGAGCAATATATCTGGCTGCTGCAGGGGCTTTCGGTTGAGCAGCCGAAGGCAATAAAAACAGCTCCGAAGAGAGATGTCATATAGCACAAAGGTAAGGCCGGAAACAGCCTTGTTTTCTCTGCTTAAAAATGCCTGTAAACCTTGATTTTATGCGGTTTTTGTGGTATAATGGAGGTAAGAAAAAAAGCGGAAAGAGGGTGCTTTAAATGACAGAAAATTTACCTGATACTTTTGAAGAAGCACTCGAATTCATACAGAAATTACAGGCTGAAAACACTGAGTTAAAAGCTGCCATAGATAAGCAGAACATAATGCTTTCTAACCTTAATGAAATGCTTGTTAAAGGCAGAAAAGCGATGTTCGGAAAATCAAGCGAACAGCTCAGCAATATCGAGGGTTCAGAACAGCTTACTCTGTTTAATGAAGCAGAGCAGGAGTATTCAGCAGGTTCTTCCGAACCTACAGCCGAAACCATCACAAGCAAGCCCCGCACAAGGAAGAAAAGGCTCTCCGGAGAAGAGCTCCCCGAAAGTGTAGAGCATAAGAAGGTGGTTATTGATCTTGATGACAAGAGCTGCCCCGAATGCGGCAAAGAGATGGTCTGCATTGGCGAAGAATTTATCCGCAGCGAGCTGAATATTATCCCTGCACAGATTTCCGTAATCGACTATTACCGAAAGAAATACAAGTGCAAATCCTGTGAAGAAGATAATCTCAGCGCTGACATAATTGCCGCCGAAATGCCTGTGCCCGTTATCAAAAAGAGCATGGCGAGCGCCGGTACTATTGCGTATGTTATTCAACAAAAATATCAGATGGGGACGCCGCTTTACAGGCAGGAGCAGTACTGGAAGTCGCAGGATATCGCACTCAGCCGAACTACTATGGCGAACTGGATAATTCGAAGTTCCATGTGGGTAAAGCCGCTTTGGAGCCGCATGACGACCCTGCTTAGAAGCGAGGATATTGTCCATGCAGACGAATCGGTTCTCCGCGTTCTTAAACGGGACGGAAAGCAGGTTGACGGTCAGTCGCGGTGCTGGGTGTTCTGTTCGGGAAAGGATTCGGAGCGAAAAATGTCACTCTATCTCTATCACCCGACTCGTTCGGCAAAGGTGGTGGAGGATAATCTGGGCAGTTACACAGGCTACCTGCAAACGGACGGTTATGCGGGTTACAATGCAGCCGCAAATGCAGTCCGGCTCGGCTGCTGGTCTCACGCACGGCGAAAGTGGGTAGAATGCCTGCCTAAGGGCATTGATAACATAAATTCAAAAGCAGCGCAGGCTCTTGAACAGGTGGAACAAATTTCGCCGAGGACAAGCGCCTTGAAGGTCTGCCCATAAATGAAATATGTGAGAAGCGGCTCGAACGCATAAAGCCCATGTTAGAGCGTTATTGGGAGCTGCTTGGAAGCATTACCGCAAACGGCGGATCCAATCTGGAGAAGGCTGTTAATTATTCGTTGAACAACAAAAAAGAACTGGAAGTATTCTTGCTTGACGGCCGTCTTGAGCTTACCAATAACCGCGCCGAGAGAGCTGTTAAGCCATTTGTTATGGGCAGGAAGAACTGGCTGTTTGCCGATACCAACAAGGGAGCTGACGCAAGCATGATGTGGTATTCGATTATAGAATCAGCAAAGTTGAATAATCTTGACGTTTACGGCTATCTGCTCCACTTGCTGAATGAGCTCCCTAAGCTTGGAGAATATCCAACCGACGAGCAGCTCGACAATCTTATGCCCTGGGCTGAATTACCGAAGTTCTGTAAATAGTATTTTACCCTCTGGCACGAGTTGAGTGACAGAGGGCGTTTTGTTTGGTTTGGGGCGCGGGATTGATTGGCGGATACGATTTTACGGTACTTTTTCAAAGCACTTAAAGAAAAAAGGCATACAACCTTTTTAAAAGTTGTATGCCTTTTAATATGAGTCATTTATTATAGAGGTGCTTCATCTTAACTCTATATCCATTTGATCATCCGTTTTAAATACGATATTAGTAGGATTCCAAGTTGGACGAATCATCTCTGAAAGCTTCCAAATGCCGTTTTCTTTAACAATAGGGACAATTATGCCAAACGTTTTATAGATTACACTATCATTAACGCATACATGATGCGGCGTGTTGAACCAATAAATTATGCTGCATTCGTCCTCTGATTCAGAAACAACCTCGATCTCATCCTGCTCACTGTATAAACTGGTTGCTGATGAGGAAGTTACAACATTAATATCCACTAAAAACTTACCATCTTCTTCCCAAAATGATTTACCTTGTCCCATAAAATTGTTAAACAGTTTATTTACCTCACTGGACGTATAAATCGAACTAACAAAAGAATAAAAGCTGTTGAAGTCATTAAAGTCTTTCATATTCACAGAGAATACAGAGTTTTCTATTTTTTTATCTGTACTATCAATTTCATAAAATAATGAGTATGCTTTTTTATTCTTTTCAACCAGCTCAACTATTTCATCGTAGGAAATAAAGATTTCAGAGTATTCCGGTAACAAGTTTTGTTTTATCTCGCTCGCGGAAATGTCACTATAGATATTAATGTCATTTGTAATTGTAGTTTCCCCACAATTATCCATATTATTGCTTTCCATATTTATATCTAGATCTGCCCCAGAATAAGATCGAGCGTATTCAGATGATACTTCAGCTACAAACTCACCGAAATTGTTTGTGGCATCTTCTGTAGATGTAAAATTCATTGTATTACCAGTAGCATCTAATTCTGAATTATGATAATTACGGCAACTGCATAATAATACTAGTAACATTAGTAATATAATTTTATTTCCCATTTTAATAATATAAATACAAATCACCCTTTCTCGTATAAATTACCATCCGATGATTTTCTTTTTGATGCGGGCCATATTTATATCGGCTAACAAATTCGTCAATTGAAGAAGGAAACGAGGAACTTATAAACGGATCAATAACATATATGATATCATCGTCTTCATCATTATTACAGTTGTCTACATAACTGACAATAACGCAATAGTGGTTAATTCCTTTAGTTTCAGTTTGATCTTTTACTGGGGTATCATTACCACCGAGAATTATTGGAATGTTTTTATATAAATATTCCTTTATAACATCTACATCTATAACGTCATCGTTAATTGTCGGTTCGGGTCTAAAATTGGAATCAATCAATTCGCACGGAGAGTTATACCAATAGGTGTAATTGTCATCACGATGAAAAGCATTTATATTTTTAATGTAATTTGTTTTGTAATACTGCCATGGGCTAAGATCACTTCCGTTTAAATTATATGTTACCATCGGAATGTACTCTCATAGGTTGACGGTCGCATTAGTTCCAGCCCTGGTATGTAGAATAATTTGGAATTTAAAAAACGCTGAGGTTTCTATAATTACCTAATTTTAGCAGAAAAATAATAACATTACATAAAACTTGCGTTTTTTCAACCACTCTTCCAAAACTTTCTCAGCGCAGAGCTGCTTTCGTTAATTTCCAATGTGCCGTCGTTTCTGCCTATCGCGATAATTATATCGCTGATCGTCGGCATATC
>CAKQLR010000074.1 GCA_934254725.1 uncultured Clostridia bacterium
TCAGAGCGTCCGTATCGATTACTTCACCCGCGAAAAACAAGCCTTTTACGAGCCGGCTTTCCATTGTTTTGGGATTGACTTCCTTTACACTCACTCCACCGGAAGTAATTATAGCTTCTTCAAAAGGTCTGAGCGAAGCGACGGAAAAAGTCAGTCCCTTTAACGTAGTCGTTATTTTCGCTCTTTCCTTTGCCGTTATTCCGTTTATCTTTCTGTTCGCGGAGATACCCGTACGTAGTATAATCAAATCGTTTAAAGACTTAGGAACGAGCGAAGACAGTACGTTTATAAAATTTTTGTTATTATTTTCGGCAAACTCCCTGAGCAGGCGCTCGTCGAGTTTCTCCTCCGACAGTGCGGGTTTTAAATCTATGACAACTTTAACGTTGTCAAGTTGCTCTCTGCACAACACGCACGAAGCAGATAAAACTATAGGACCGGATATTCCGAAGTGTGTAAACAACATTTCTCCGAAGTCCGAAAAAAGTTTTTTATTCCCTTTTAACACAGTAAGCGAAACGTTTTTAAGAGAAAGTCCCTGACAGCTTTTAAAATCCTCGCCCTTTAAATTCATACCGACTAGAGACGGAACAGGCTTAACAATCGTATGCCCTGCTTTTTTTGCAAACATATATCCGTCACCGGTACTTCCAGTAGAAGGATAGCTTTTTCCGCCCGTACAAACGATAACTTTGTCAAAAAGAATAAATTCTTTCTCCGTTTTAACGCCTGTTACCGCTCCGTCTGAAACTACTATTTCGGTCACGTTTTCGTTAAGTCTGACGGTAACGCCGACTTCTTTCATTTTTTTCGCGAAAACAGCCGTTACGTCGCTCGCTTTGTCTGAAAGCGGAAAAACTCTGTTTGCCCTCTCCACCTTTAAAGTCAATCCGTTAGTTTCGAGAAAGTCCATCAGATCCTGCGGGGTAAAATTATTTACGGCGCTCATCAGAAATTTCGGATTATTTACTACATTTTGAAAAAATTCTTCTCTTTCGCAATCGTTTGTAACGTTACAACGCCCTTTGCCGGTTATGTATATCTTTTTGCCGAGTTTCTCGTTTTTCTCAAACAAAACAACCTCATTATTGTCTGAAGCTTTGATAGCGGCAATCATTCCCGACGCGCCACCGCCTATTACGGCAACCCTGCCCATTACTCTTCTCCTTCGCCTTTAAACCTTTTAAGAACGTCAAAATCCGTTCTGTTAATCAAAACGGGGGTAGCGGTAGCGTAACCCTTTCTTATCCATTCGACGTCGCAATCTTCTTTGTTCTTGTTATGCGCGATAGGATCACCTACGAGAGTGTATTTTCCGTCATCTCCCAAAACGTAGGTGTCTGTATAAATCTGTACCCCGAGCGGCGTAAATCTGAAACCGTTTATCTTTTCGGTGTCTGCAAACGGAAGATTTATATTTAAGACAAAAGATGTGTCGAGCATACTGTAATATTTCTCTACTATTTCGGCACAGTAGATTGCCGCCTTTTTAAAATCCTTCGCATTCCTTTCCGCAAGCGAAAACGCCATGGATTTATAACCGAGAACATTTGCCTCGCTTGCCGCGGATACGGTTCCCGAATACAGTACGTCCGTACCTATATTGCTTCCGTTGTTAATACCGCTTAAAACAAGGTCGGGACAAAAAGCGGAAAACTTATCCGTGGCGAATTTAATGCAGTCAACAGGCGTACCCGAGAACGAATAAGATTTATATCTTTCATCAATAAAATACTCCTTTAAAACGAGAGGTTTATCGAATGTCAAAGAATGAGAAAAGCCCGAACGATTTCCGTCGGGAGCAACAACCAAAATATTATGTTTTTCGGATAACTTTCCGGCGAGGGCTTTTATGCCCTCGCTCGAAATTCCGTCATCATTACAAATAAGTATATTCATTATACGGGATATACCTTATTCTGAGCAGAAGCAAGATCCTTATCCACGCCTTTATCCCTTGCCATTCTGTACTTAAAGAAGTTGATGGCAACCTGATTGAACAGAGCATAAGAAAGAATATCTTCTTCCTGTGTTACGAAGCTCGGATCAAGCTCGTTTTTGTATTTTTCGTATTCGGGAGCAATATCGTCAGCAGGGCGGTGAGTTATAATCTTCTCGTTGCCGACTATCTTCTTAACGACTTCCGGATCGGGCGTTCCGGGCAACTTGCCGTACTCGCCTTTGAGAAGTCCTTTGCTCTCCTTTGTGACCATTTTGTATCTTTCCCCGCTCAGAACGTTAAGCACTGCCTGAGTGCCGACAATCTGGCTGGTAGGAGTAACGAGAGACGGATAACCGAAGTCTTTACGCACTCTCGGAACTTCCTGCAAAACGTCCATAAGCTTATCAGATTTATTCTGCTGTTTAAGCTGAGAAATAAGGTTGGAAAGCATTCCGCCGGGTACCTGGTAAACAAGGGTATTGATGTCTACTTTAAGAACCTTAGGCGAAAGGAAGCCGTCGCTTGTAAGTCTGTCTGCAACTTTTCTGAAATGCTCCGTAATCGGAAGAAGTTTATTAAGGTCTATACCCGTATCGTATTCTGTTCCTTTAAGAGTAGCTATAAACGGTTCTGTAGCGGGCTGAGAGGTTCCGTTGCCGAGAGCGGAAAGCGCGGTATCTACGATATCGCAACCAGCTTCGATAGCTTTAAGGTTAATCATATCGCCCGTACCCGCAGTATTGTGGGTATGAAGGTGAATTTTCGTTTCGGGCTTTAATACGGCTTTCATCTTCTTTACAAGGTCGTACGCCGTATAAGGAAGAAGAATATTCGCCATGTCCTTTATGCAAATGTTATCCGCGCCCATCTGTTCAAGCTCTTTTGCGAGCTTGACAAAATACTCCGTGGTATGAACAGGGCTTGTGGTATAGCAGATTGCCGCTTCGCAAACGCCGCCGTATTTCTTTATGGCTTTCATTGCCGTTTCCATGTTACGAGTGTCGTTAAGCGCGTCGAAAACACGAACGATGCTTACTCCGTTTCTTATGGAAGCTTCTATGAATTTTTCAACTACGTCATCCGCGTAATGCTTATAACCGAGGAGGTTCTGCCCTCTCAAAAGCATCTGAATCGGAGTTTTCTTTAAATGTTTCTTTAAAATTCTCAGTCTTTCCCAAGGATCTTCGTTAAGGTAACGCATACAGCTGTCGAATGTTGCGCCGCCCCACGCCTCCAAAGAATAGTAACCTATATCGTCAAGTTGTTCGAGAACGGGAACCATCTCGTCAATGCGCATACGGGTAGCCGCCTGCGATTGGTGAGCGTCCCTTAAAATTGTATCTGTAATTAAAACTTTTTTTGCCATAATAACCTCCTATTAGCCGCAAATAGCCAAGAGTACGCCAGCTGCGATTGCCGAACCGATAACGCCTGCTACGTTCGGACCCATCGCATGCATAAGTAAGTGATTGTCGGGATCCGTTTCCCTGCCTACGTCCTGAGAAATTCTCGCCGCCATAGGAACTGCGGATACGCCTGCCGAACCGATAAGCGGGTTAACCTTTCCGCCCGAGAGCTTGCACATAAGCTTACCTACGAGAAGTCCGCCGATAGTACCGCAACAGAACGCAACAAGTCCGAGACCTATTATAAGAAGTGTATCGACGCTGAGGAACGTCTGACCGTAAGCTTTTGTACCTACGCATACACCGAGGAAAATCGTAATAGTGTTCATAAGTCCGTTCTGAGCCGTGTCTGTAAGTCTGCCGACAACGCCGGACTCTCTCATAAGGTTACCGAGCATAAGCATACCGAGAAGAGGCATTGCGTCCGGAAGCAGGAAACCTACCACAAGGCAAACTACTATCGGGAATAAAATTCTTTCAAGCTTGGAAACCTTTCTGAGTTGTTTCATTTTGATAGCTCTTTCTTTCTTTGTTGTCAAAAGGCGCATAATGGGCTTCTGAATGACAGGTATAAGAGCCATATACGAGTAAGCCGCTATAGCTATTGCGGAAAGAAGTTCCGGCGCAAGCTTTTGCGTAACGTAAATAGCCGTAGGTCCGTCCGCACCGCCTATAATACCGATTGCAGCGGCCTGCTTAAGCGTGAAGTTGGGAAGAAGCGCAGCTCCTAAAAACGTAAGAAATACGCCGAGCTGAGCCGCAGCGCCCATAAACATACTCTTCGGATTTGCGATTAACGGACCGAAATCGGTCATAACGCCGATTCCGAGGAAAATCAACGGAGGATAAATAACCCATTCGACGCCGCGGAACAAATACCAGATGAGCCCGCGTGTTTCTTCATAAACATCGCCCGTTTCGGGGTTAATCTTACCCCACAAAACGTTTCTTGCACCGGGAAGGTTAATAAAGAACATACCGAAAGCTATAGGCAAAAGCAACAACGGTTCGAACTTCTTTACTATCGCAAGATAGAAGAGTACGAACGAAACGAGTATCATAACGTAATTTTGCCATTCGCCGTTATAAATACCCGTGCTTTCCCATAGTTTGCGGAACATCTCCCCGATGTCGCTTGCCAATAAGGAATTAAAAAATAACTGCATCACGCACCTCTTTTAGCCGATAACCGCAAGTACGTCGCCGGTATCCACGTTTGCGCCTTTCTGCACGCGGAAAGAAATTACTCCGTCTGCAGGCGAAATAAGGTCGTTTTCCATTTTCATCGCTTCGAGGACAAGAACAACGTCCCCTTTCTTTACTTTTGCGCCGTCCTCAACTTTAAAGTTTACCACAAGACCGGGCATCGGGCTTTTCATTTCCGTGCCGTTTGCAGGCGCCGTTACGGTTTTTGCAGGAGTAGCGGGCGCAACCTTTACAACGGGCGTTACGTTTCCGGTTGCGGAAACTTCTTCAACGGATACTTCGTAGTGTTTTCCTTCTATCGTTATCAAAAAATTACGCAGAATATTTATCTCCTGACTATTTTTCTAACAGTCTATTCG
>CAKQLR010000075.1 GCA_934254725.1 uncultured Clostridia bacterium
GCCGTAGGCAGCGCTACCTACACGGATAACAGCAACCGCAACGACATTACGGACGTAAAAGTAGTTCACAACAACAGCCATTTGTTCGTTTACGTCAAAACGGCGGAAAACATCACCGCGCACGAAAGCGGCGATACGGGCTGGATGAACCTTTTCATAAACGCTAACAGCAACGGTAAGGGCTTCAACGGCTACAACTTCGTTATCAACAGAAAGCCGACGAACGACGGCAAAACCTCTGTGGAGAAATCCGAACAGGGCTATAACGAGTATAAACAGACGGGCACTGCCGAATACGCCGTTTACGGAAACGTTATTCTCTACAAAATTCCGTTATCGACTTTAGGGCTGAAAAAGGACGATTGCTACATTAAGTTTAAAGTGACGGATAACGTGCAGAACCCCGAAAATATTATGAGTTATTATGTTTCGGGCGACAGCGCACCCGTCGGCAGGCTTTCGTACAGCTACGGCTATTAAGTAAACTAAATAAAAAGGTGGAAAATGAAGAAATTAAGTATTATGCTTGTTACACTTATGGTGTTTTCGCTGTTTGCGTGCAGTGACGGCGGAAATTCCGGCGGTACTTCCGACAGTACGCCGGGCACAAACAGAGAAATGCACAATTACCCGATGTACGACGGGGTTGATTACCCTATAGAAATGTGGTTTAAACCCGAGTACAATTTCTGCCCCGAATACGACAGAAAGGAAGAGGGCATCAACATAAAAGCTTTATTCCTTCGCAACGATTATAAAGGCGAAGAGAGCTATGCGTTTTGCTACCTCGGCGTGCCGGAAGGCGCTTCCAAGGACAAAAGAACGCCCGCGGTGCTACTCGTTCACGGCGGCGGAGGAACCGCTTACTGGCAGTGGGTTCAGGCTTGGGTTGACAGAGGCTATACCGCGCTCGCGATAGATACGGAAGGTCATATTCCGCTCGAAACGGGCACCGTAAACGACGGACCCACAACTTTATATCAGGCTTCGCTGTATAACACGCCTAAAAATTCCAACTACGGTGATGCGGACGCAACGCCCGTAAACGAAACCTGGATGTACTACGCAACGAGTACCGCCATTATAGGCAACTCTCTGTTGCATTCGCTTCCGTACGTAAACAAACAGCAGATAGGCATATGCGGCATAAGCTGGGGCGGCGTTATAACGTCCATAGTCACAGGTTACGACGACAGATTTGCTTTCTCCGTTCCCATTTATTGCACGCTTAACAATATGAACACCGCAAGCAATATGGGCAGCTATCTTACAAGCCACCCGAACGCGCTTGTGTGGGATGACGATACAGGTCTTAAACGTGTGGAAACGCCTATTTTGTTCCTCGCGGGAATAAACGACGTAAACCAGACCGCGGATACCGTAACAAAGACTGCAACGGGCTGCAAAAACGCGAGAATATCTCTCGTAAAAGGCTTTTTGCATTCTCACGGTCACGCGCTTATGCAGAACGAGCCGTTCGATTTCGCAGATGAAATCATCTTCGGCAAAAAGAGAATGATAACGTTTAAATCGACGCTTAACGACGGGGAAACCTCGGGCGAGCTGAAAATAGAAGTTCCCGCAGGCGTTACCGCAGATAAAGCGTATATAATTTATACGGAAAACGTCGTGTCCGAAGGCTCCGCCTTTTGGGAGTTTGAAAGACTTGAAATTAACAATAACACCATCGCATACGATTTAACCGCTAAATCGTCCGTAAAAGAGTTTTACGTTTACGTCGTTACGGATAGCGGGCTTATCACATCCACCCGAATAGCTAAAACGGTAGCTTAAAAGGTGGCACAAAAACAGAAAGGTATACGGCTTTAAGCCGAAAAAAATAAAACCTTGTAGTTCATAAAGGAGGAAATTTATGAAGAGAAAACTTTTTGCAGCTCTTTTGGCAGTTGTTTCTATGATTTGCCTGAGCATTTTTGGCGTGACGGCTTTTGCTGATGAACAGCCTACGTATATTCACGTTTCGGCGGTCAATATGGATACGGCTTGGATAGCAGTAGGTATTCAGGTCAGCGATTCCGCAAACCAAAAAAATATGACAGGCGTGACCGGTGCAGATGCTTACGTTACCCTCAAAAACGGAGACGGAAGCGTTTTAACTCCGCATACTTACTGGGCAATGGGAGCAAACCTTTATTTATTCATTCATGATCCCGCTACCGGTGCAGGAAACTGGATTGGTCTTTCGGCAGGAGCTACCGTTGAAGTTAAGGCTGGTTGTCCTTTTATTGACGGAGAAGTGATCGAAACAGGCGTAACTTATGAGTATAACGGATCCCTTTGGACTGTTAAAGTTGACGGCGGAGATGAAGATATCGATCCGACCGAAATTACAGTAGCAGGCGTTTATTATAGTCCTGCCGATTGGGGCTGTCCTTCCATTATTATGGATTTGAATTTGGCAAACGACGGTGCGTATGGTCAGTATGCGCCTGGGGATCTTGCTAAACTTTCTTATGTAAATGCTTACGGAGAAACAAAGCCGTTGGCTGATTGTTTGTACATCTTAACAGGAAACTGGTTAATAAGAATGGCGCAGTCCGTAAATCCGAATGTCGGAGAGTATTACATGATGACTGGTGATAAGTTCACCATAAAGAACGGTTTTACGCTCACTTCGACAGGCGCGAAAGAACAAACGATGAAAGAATACGTATATATCGCAGCGATGAACGCGAACGGTTATTATGAATTAGTTCCTTACGTTCCCGCAACGCACGACGTAACTTCTTTTGAAATCACTAACGACGTAGACGATAACGTAGTTTACATCGATACAAACAAACAGCTTACTTTCACTGCAAACGATGGTGCACTCTTTACTCCTAAATTCACGTCTTCGAATGAAGATGTATTGACTGTTGATGCAAACGGCGTTATGACCGGCGTTGCTGCGGGTACGGCTACCGTTACCGCAAAAGCAGGCACAATCGAAAAAACTTATAATGTAGTTGTAAAAGCCGCTCCCGTAATGACTTCTTTGAAACAGAAAGTTGCTTATGAAATCGTTGCGTTAAAGGGCGAAGAAGCTAAAATACCCGCTAACTTCTCGGTAGTAAAAGTTTATAATGACGGCAGCGAAAGCGCGCCCATAATGCTCACCGCAGAAAATGCAAGATTTAAAGAAACCGTTGATACCAGCGTTGTTCCCGATGTTACCGGCAAAATTAAAGCTACATTGGTTGTAACCGTTGACGGAAAAGATTATGAATTCGAACAATGGGTAAGAATACATGAGGTTTCGGTAATCGATAACTTCAAAGAATGCGCGGTTGTTGAATGGTTCGGCTTTGCTTCTTTTGTGGAATTCCCCAACAACACCACGAATAAAGCAAACTTCACGGATGTAAGCGCTCTTAAAGACTATTTCGATCACATTGAATATTATCGTGACGGCGAAAAAATTTCGTGCGGCTCTTACCTTTTAGGTGGAGGCAATATTGCTTTGTTCCCCGCACACGCTCAACCCGAAGTTCAAGAAATTACTTTGGAAAACTACGGAACCGCTATGTACAAGAAAGGCGATACCGTTAAACTTCTTGCAGGTCTTACCGTTTACGGACACACCGGTATAACCGACGCTAACAACGGCGTTTGGTCTGACGAAGAAGGTATGCTTTATAAAGACGCCATACTCGATCACGACGTAATGTTCAGATTTAACGGCATAGGTTGGGATCTTTACGTTCCTTATACCGACGTAACCGTTGAAAACGCAACCATGGAAGTTGCCCTTGGTACGGATAACGCTACCGTAGGCGCTAAACGTGTTCCCGACAGCGCTACCGTAGGTAAATTCTCTTACACCGTTGATAAGCCGGAAATTCTTACCGTTGCTGAAAACGGCAAAATCACCGCTAAAAAGGTCGGAACCGCTGTAATCACTATTACTCTTGCGGAAGAAGACGGTTCCAACGCTAAGACCACTACGGTTACCGTTACTGTTGTAAACAAGATAGTAAAACTCGTAGTAGAAAAACTCGTAATCGAAAAAGGTACGCAGACTATAGACCTTTCGCTTCTCAAAGGTAAATATGTATACGGCGACGGCACCGAAGAAATCGCTACCGATCTCGCTACCGGTAAACTTGCGGGCTTTGATCCCGAATCCGAAGACGCAGAACAGAACCTTGTTATTCGCGTAACGCATAACGGCGTTGACTATACCGCAACCGTAATCGTTTCTTTCGCAGATGATTCCGGCGCTTGTATCGGTTCCGTAAACGTAGAAACCTACGCGGCAATCGCTATAGCTCTCGCTGCGTTCTCCGCTGTTGTTCTTCTCAGAAAAAAACAGGAAAACTAATATAATACAACCGTTAAATAACGGGGTAATCGATTAAAGCAACTAAAAACGCCGTCCGCTGCGAATGCGGCGGACGGCTACTTTTTTACTTAATATAATAAAAATGCTTAAAATTGTTGATTTAAAAACAGAAAAACAAGTTCGTCCTCTCGGTATAGACGTAGCGGCGCCGGCTTTTTCCTGGCGTTTAGAGGGTGGAGCGGGCAAACAAAAATCTTACAGAATACTTGTTGCCACAAAAAACTCGGATATCGAAAACAACAACCCTGACATGTGGGACAGCGGAGAAGTTGTTTCTTCCGAAAGCATAGGGGTGTTTTACGGCGGCAAGGCTCTTTGCTCTCATTCCAGATACTACGTTTGCGTAAAGGTTACCGACATAAAAGGAAACAAAA
>CAKQLR010000076.1 GCA_934254725.1 uncultured Clostridia bacterium
TTCCAACTGCTCGAACGCCGCCGCAACCGCTTCAGTTACTTCAAGTTCTTCCGTATGTCCGTCCGCAAATTTGTAGTTAATAATAGGCATATGAAATTCCAATTCTATTGTTTTTTATACTTAAAACAAGGTATTATTTTTTCTCCAATCAAAATTGTTGACGGAATAAAATTAGCATTTGCGCAAGCATTTTCAATACAAAATATTGTACTATATCTGGCTCTCGTGCAAGCTACATAAAATTTTGCACGAGTTTGTTTTGAAGTGATTTCTTTTCCGTTAAGAATGAAAGGCAAAACCGTACCAACCGGAATAATAATTACTCGATCAAACGTAGTTCCTTTTGAAGCCCCATAGGTAAAAACATTATAAAAATTTTCAAGGCTTATTTTAGATCCAACATTATAACGTAATATTACTGGACGATAATATTTACAGTAATCTTCCAAATATACTTTATCTAAAATATATACACCAATATCATTTACATCGCTATGTAAATCATCAACATAGGGCTCAACGGGGTTTTGTTGTTCATTATAAATAGAGTTTATAAATTCGCAAATGAATTTATTAAATCTTCTGGTGGTTTTATCAAACGAAATTTTGCATAAACCTTGTTTTTCTTTTTCGGCAAAATAATTCCTTATATTTTCATCTCGATATTTACTATTTTTTGTTGAATTATTAGTGCGGTATGTTGCTTGTTTGTAATCTCCAACAAATTGCATATTGATCGCAGAAGTCATTAAAGTATTGAAAATTTCCAAGTCCCACCCTGCATAATCTTGCAGTTCGTCAATAAAAATATGAGAATAAATTGATTCCAATCTCTTTATGGATTTCATTTGGGAATGTGCTATACACATATAAGCGAGTTGACTTACATCATCTTTTCTTATATCTGTTGCAGTATTAAGAAAAAATTGAATATGCCCTTTGTTATACCATTTGGGTTTATCCACATCCTGATAAAAGGCAATGGAGTTTATAAAGTTCTCCGGTATCGGAAAATCATATTCTCCTTTATAATGTTTATGTTTTAATTGTAATAAGCATTGATATGGCTTTATCAACTCTGATAATAGGAAAGAATACCATGTTTTTATGGTTACATTGCAATCTATAACGCCCATGTTTTGCTTACAATATTCAGTTTGAATAGATTTAACGCCCTCATTAGTAAAAGAGATTAATAAAATATCCTTATCCTTTGATTTAGATGCTAATTTAATTGCTTCTTGGCAAATGCTATATGTTTTACCATTTCCAGCTGCCGCAAATATAACTTTATTGTTCATTTTGTATACATCCTATGGCATCTAAAATATATTTAGGATACGAAATTTTTTCTTTGCTGGTAAAGACTCTTAAACTCCATTCGGTTTTATTTTTAATCATAAACTCTTGAATTTCCTCATAAGTTTTATCCTCAATATCATTTCCGCGATATACAATTGCTTTGAAAGTGTCAAAACAATCTTTATTGGCAAATAATACGGAAGGTTCAAGAGTAAATAGCAATTTATCTTTTTCGTAGCATAAATCGACTACTTCTTTATATTTCTCATACCTATTATCAATACTGTCAGACATCCCATCATTATCTGTTACCACAGTTATACGCTTACCAATTAATTTTGCAAGTTCACAGTATCTCTTAAAAGCCACACCGCCTATCGCCATAATGTCCACACCATCTTCGATTGGCAAATTATTTTTATAATCCAAATATGCTCGTTGAATAATTAGCTCATCGGCAGGTCCCTCTACAAGAATAATTGCATTTGATAAAAGTAATCTTAGAGTATTGTACCCAGACAGTTTCATAAAAAACTCATATGTATCTTTTGACAAATCTTTTAGAGGTGTTACCGTTTTATTAGCTACTAAATGCAAATTATTCAAACTTAATTTATTCGCTACAAAACTGCTATGAGTTGAAATAAAAATTTGTTTTCCGCAATTGGATAGTTTTTTAACTAAAATTGCCATATTGGTATAAGACAAATTGTTTTCTGGTTCTTCAACAATTAAAATATCAACATCAGAATTTTGTATTAAAAATAATTCGGATTTAAGCATGTTTTGTGTTCCAAATCCTATATTTTCAAAAGGAATATTATCTATTGATAACGCAATTTCATTTTTCCAACCATCAATTTCGCTTTCTCGCAAATTCAAACCAACAATTTTGTTTTCAAATACTTTTTCGTCCTGAATCTTTTTATTTAGACTTTTAACGGCAGAGCTTTCCGTAAATTCTTTTCGATGACTTCGATAAGCAAGTCTTAAATTTGTTTTTTCTTCCTCAGATAAATATTCACTAATACTTGATGAAACAAAGCGATTAAGTACGGTTCCATAATCTTTTTTCGTAGTATCAATTATACCAACTTTTTTAGCTGTTGTTTGAGGATAATAGTCGGGGGTTGAAAAAGTATAAAATGCAACTTTATAAAGTTCAATCGGTATGTCCGATATTTTACTTTGCTTTAATAACTCCTTATAAGTTTCCGAATAATCATTGTTAAATTCGATTTTTACTTTAATTCCGGCGGCGTCTTCTCGTAATGAATTATTTGTGCCTTTGTAATTTTTTAATTTTGTATCATTTTCATAATTGTTGAAATAAACTTCTATTTCTATGCTTGGAGGGGATTCGGGATTATCAGTAGTTAAACTTTCAATGTAGTCCAACCTTGCATGATAATTAAACCAGTCTAAATTTAAGCGAGTGTTTAGTGTAGTGCCATTAAGTTTACCAGTTAAAACTAAAGATAATGCTTCAAGAATAGTGGATTTCCCTGTGTCATTTTCTCCAACAAAAATATTAACTTTATCATTCATTTCAACGATAATGTCTTGAAATATTTTATAATTAATAATACGTATCTTTTTAATATTCATAATAATTCCTCGCAAATTTGTTATTAAACATTACAAGTCAATTCTTGATTAGCATTTAGTTTCTCAAAGAACTCCATATAAGCTATCTTATGAGATTTGATTTGTTCGGCAGTTAGTAGCAAATTTATAACATTTATTGCCGCACCGTTTACCCCAGTATCTAATGCAATACGTTTAAGAGTAGCGCCGATATTTCCCTTAAATACGCTTGAAATAAACGCAAAGTAAAATGTATTTATTACAACAGGAAAATTCTCCCACCAATGATTGGGATTAATCTCTATATCACGCGTTTGATTTTCACGAATGTAACGACTCATCTCGTCCGCTTGCGAAATAGGTAAGTTATAACCGTTAGAGTAGGCTTTTGTATCTATGATAACGCCGTGCTGTTCTTCTGTCCGATAAATAATACCATCAGGCTTGCGTCCGCCGCCTAAATGTCTACCTAAAAAACCG
Organism: uncultured Clostridia bacterium; assembly: GCA_934254725.1. GTDB lineage: Bacteria > Bacillota > Clostridia > Christensenellales > Borkfalkiaceae > RGIG3732. Next base: position 3,370 of record CAKQLR010000076.1, read on the forward strand.
CATTCATTTACGAATAAATCTATCGTCTGCATTTCAAAAAGGCGATTTTGTGTACTGTCAAACGCCATATCTATCAAGGATAAGTATTCGTGAGAAATGTTATGCAATTGCTCACGACAATTTTCTTTGTATTGAAGTAAATCGCTTACGCGGGTTTCTTGTATTGATAATTCTGGAACAATAAAATCGGTAATGCTGTCTTTGAATTTGTAGCCGCGTTCGGAAACATCAATGTTAAGACCGATATTGATAAAACCTTGTATATCGTCTTTTATTGTTTCGATTCCTATATCCAATCCATATTGTCGTTTTAATGTGGATTGAATATTTAATGCACTAATAATTGCATTTGATTTTTCGAGAATTTTTAATATATAACTTCTACGAGTTCTAATATACATTCTGTCAGCGCATTTGGGAGCAAACATTTCCCAATATATATTTTTTGTAATGCGATTTGCGATATTTACGCCTAATCCACGCCTACGCGCTTCCAATCCTTTATGGGTAATTTTATATGCTTGTCCGATAGTTTCCGTTTTGCCGTTTATTAAAAATTCTTTCGGCTCTTTTATCACCCAATCAAGCGCAACGAGCCACGAACAAATCATACGGGCATACTTGTCCGCAGATCCATCCCAGTCGGTTTTCATCTTATTCTTTTCTTTTACATCGGTAATTCGAGATAAACTATCCAATAAAATATTTTGCGGCAAAGTAGTGAATCCGTCTTCGCCGACAAAACCGAATTGCTTACCCAATTCAAACTTTGTCAAATGGCTACCGTCAGACAGTAAGTTCAATATTCTCATAACGGGCGGATAAGATAATAAGGCTTGTGCTAATATTTCTTTTTCTGTATCGGAATTATCGGGGCTTTCAACATATCGCTTACCTAATTCGGTTATTTCAAAAGAATCAGAAATATAGTCATAGCATATTAAGCCCAATGCGTGCGCCCATCGCACAAAATTATCTGCGGGCCAATCGCCTTGAAAGGTGCGTTTTTGTCCCGGCAATACAGCTTGTATAATGCCGTTACATCTCGCAGAAGTACGAGGGGTAAAACTTGTGCCCACCAAATCTTTATATTGCAATTTTAGCGGTCGAACAGACAGCACGTTTAGAAAACGAGTTTTGCCATCTCGTTCTTCTACCAAGTTCGGGATAATTGTTGAAATCAAATTTTGATGAATCGCGGAGCCGTAATAGAATGTGCCTACAACACGTTTTAGATTTTCAAATTTTCCCGGATCTTGCACCCAACCAAAACTTCTAACCGTAATAGGGCAACCGTTTACAAAACTCAT
>CAKQLR010000077.1 GCA_934254725.1 uncultured Clostridia bacterium
GGATTAGATTATTTTTATGGATTATTTACGGATGAAGATAAAGACTATATTTGCTTTCATAACAGGGTATTAAATGCTTTTAATGAATGGTATAATAGCAAAATAAGCATAAATAAAAAAACGTTGACAAATTTTTATTGTGTGGTTGAAAAAATATTTGAAAAACCATCGCAGGTTGAAAAGTCTTTACTAATTTTATTAAAGGCATGTTTTGATAATTTGGTAAAAGAGTACAAGTTGCTGGATAAAGATGATAAAATTTCATATATCAGGGATGTTCTTTCTAATCGTTCCTTAAAACAGTGTGTAGAGTATATCGATTCGAGGGTGATTTTGTCGACAATACATGGAGCGAAAGGGTTAGAGTGGGAATATGTATTAGTTCGTGGGTTGACTAATTGGACTTTTCCGTCTTGGCTTTGTGGTAAGTGTAAGAATTATAAAGATGTTCCTAACGAATGTCGGCTTAATTTAAATAAAGTTTTTTCGGATAAAGTTTTTTTGAAAGAATATCTTGAGGAATTAAGTGTTTTTTATGTAGCTATTACTAGGGCGAAAAAAATTTAGCGCTAACTACCAATAAGGAAAGGATAAATAGCAGTAATAAAATCTTCAATAATTGCGAAATATCTTGTTTTTTGAGATTGCCAAACATAGAGATAAATAAAAAAGAAAAACATAGTTAATTTTTATTTCTATTGGGTCGAGATTCTTTTATTTATAGGAATAATGTTTCGTCAGTTCAAGCCAAGTCAAGAATTGACGAAATATCTATTTTGTAGTACGCGCGCACAAAAAGCACTTTGATTGATTTCAAGGTGCTTTTTTATTTATATAAGTTGCTTTTATTGATAAACAAACGGCAGGTACTGTGGATAAGGGGCGAAACGTAAGAACGCTTCGCCCGGTGCGCCATTTTCTGCCGAAAATACCCACGTTGTCAAGCGTTCTCTTGCGCTTATTTCCCGCAGGGCATAATGCTCGATAACGTTTGACAACGTTACAAACAACGGAACTCGAACTTCTATGTAAATCGCAGTTAAACGGGGAAAAACAGCTGTCGAAAAATTCGGCTGTTTTTTCGGGGCGCAAGTATATTATATTTACAAACTTTAAATCTAACGGTTTATTGAGCATAAATACTAAAACTTGCCTATAACAGAAACAGGCAAAAAAGCCTTTATGTCTTGTCGAAACAACTTGAAATATTAAACATTTTATGATATAATCACATAAAAGAAAATTGCCGTAAGGGTAAAAGCTGTTACGGGAAAATCTTGTTTTAAATTTTTGGCGGATAATTGGTAATTAGCTGGTAATAGAACGCAAGGAATGGGAATATGAAAATCATAGACAAAAGATTGAGAGAAACGGCAGATACTATAGATCGTAAATTTTCCAAAGTAAACGAGGAAAACAGGAGCGAAGTATCCGGTGATATTTTATCTCATCTGAGGAATTTCTGCGAAGCGTTTATGTATAAAGTTTATGACGAAGAAAATGACGCAGATTTATACCAAACGCAAGACAATTTAACGGTAGTCAGAAAATATATAAAAGAAAAGTACAGCAGTGTGGGGGAACTTCATACCTTGCTGGATGCAAGCGTCGGGCATATGGATTTCGGTCCGATGCATTCGGAAGCTTTGACCTTAAAATATATACCGAAACTAATAGAATTAAAAACTTTTTTGCAGAATAAATACGGGATCGGTGTTCTTCAAAACATATATAAATATCCGTTGGACCTGGACGACAGCCTCGTTTCTTTTTATAGGCAAATTTTGTTCGTAATAATTCATTCCCAGCCTGAATCTGTACAGATGACACGCAATCAATATTTTGTCAAAAAAAAATCGATGAAATATATTGACGGATATATTTTTTACGAATATGTTTTTGACGTTTCCGATGATAAAGCAAATAAATTCAATACCTTTGTCTGTTACAGCTTTAAAAATATAAAGCTTGATTACGATTTAAAACTTCAGCTTGCTAAAAAGGAAATTACATATCTTAACACGAAAATATATATAAATGTGATTTACGATTACGAATATTCTATAAGACCGTGTGCATTTCAAAATTTGTTGTACTTAATTAACTATGACGATGCGAAATGTAAGCGGGATAAAGAATATTCGGCATTGATGAAAATAATTAAGAACAAAGGGAAGTCATTGCTGGATTTAGCCGATGGTGAAAAAGATATCCGTATTACTCCCGAGGGCTATTATACCGAATTTATACGCAAAGTAAAGAATTTTATTTACAGTAACAGGCTCGGTAAAAATATAATCAGGTTTTTATTGTCCGATATGCGAAACCGTACGATAAAAGCGCAGGCGTACAGACCATATGGTAGCAAGCCGTCTTATAACGATGATTTTGACGGATTGAGAATTCGGGTGGCTTCAAAAGCATTTGAATTGATGCCGTTTGCGTTTTCGCCAAAAGAAGCCAGACCGTCTCTGTATACATTGTTTGAACTTTATAATGCGCCGGACTCCGCAGATGAAATTTTATATCACTATTTGGTAAATTACATCAATCAGAACAATACTCTTTTTGTAAAACCAAGCGATATAGGGTATTCCGACGAAAAATTTATTGAACTAAAAAACAGTTTCAATGAAAAACTATTAAGAATAAACTCTTATTATTCTAATTGTAAGATAATAGAAATCGGCAGATATTATACTGTTGAAGCATATTATAATTCAACTAAAAATGCAATTTTACAAGTTGCGGCTTTGTGTAAAGAGAAAAACGTTCAGGTTGATAACGATTATTCCGAAAATGCTGTTTTATCCGATGCACAGAAGAATATACTGAGTAAGTCTTTTACAAATTCATCCGTTGCATTGATAACCGGTGCTGCAGGTACAGGCAAAACCACAATTATAAAAGAGTTTATAAAGAACAACCCAGATAAAAAAATTTTGTGCCTGACAACCACAAATACGGCAAATTATAATTTAATAATAAAGGATTTTGCAGGCAATATTACATACAAAAACATAGCGCAATTCGAAAGGGAAAAGGTGCATGTAATTTACGATATAATAATTGTCGATGAGGCAAGTTTTGTATCAACGGCATCGATTGAAAGAATTATCGATGAATATAAAAATTCTGCGTTTGTGTTTGTCGGCGATCCGGGGCAAATCGAGTCGATAGAGTTTGGTAACTGGTTCGATTTATTGTTGAATTTATTAAAGGTCAAAGACGTCGTTTTCACTTTGGACGTTGAACACAGAACAAACGTTGCCGAATTGAGTAAAATATGGAACGAGGTGCGATACGGTAAAAAGAAAAATATCTTAGAATTGCTTTCTGCTTACGAAATGACGGAAAAAATCAGTAACGACATTTTTAAAATGCAGGATAACGAAGTCGTGCTTTGTCTGAATTACGACGGATTATACGGCATAAACAATATCAACAGGTATTTGCAGGCATCAAATCCGAACGAGGCTTTTGAATATCAGCAAAACTTGTATAAGGTGGGCGATCCTGTTGTTTTTATAACGAACGATTACAGTGCGTATGGTATTTATAACAATTTAAGCGGTAAAATTGCGGAAATAAAAAACGAAGAAGAAAATATCTCGTTTAAAATAAAACTGTTCGATTATCACGGTTACGTAGGTAAGTTGTCCGACGAAATAGAAATTCTGGAAGAGCAAACAGAATACTTCGCCGTCGTGAATAAAACGAAATATTATACAGATAAATACGATACGGATATGGACACAAGGACGAAATTGCCTTTTCAGATATCGTATGCCATGTCGATTCACAAAGCGCAGGGGCTGGAATTTGATTCCGTAAAAATTGTAATAACAAAGGAATCCGACGAACAAGTAACGAAGAATATTTTTTATACTGCGGTAACGAGAGCGAAGAAAAATCTCAAAATATATTGGCAGCCGGAAGTTGCGGATTATGTTTTAGACAATATCGAAAACAGCGTCGCTTCCAAAAAGGCGGACTTAGCCATTCTTTCGGAACAACTGAAAGAATTTCTTTGATCGTTGCTTCTGTAAGAAGAGGAATACCTGAGAGGGGATAAAATGAAAAAACTTAATTCCAATCATCTAAAATTTATAGCAATTATCGCAATGACGATAGATCACGTTGCGGATTTAATCTTCCCGGGTATGCCCGGTAACGTAATTTCGATTATCATGCATATAATCGGCAGATTAACGGCGCCTATCATGTTTTTCTTTATTTGTGAAGGGTTTTTCTACACAAAAAATCTGAAAAAGTATATTTCGAGATTATTTATTTTTGCTGTAATATCTCACTTTGCTTATTGTTTTGCATTCGGAATAAATTATCTGCCGTTCAGTTCGGGCAGTATTTTCAATCAGACAAGCATTATGTGGTCTCTTGCTTGGTCGGTAGTAGCTCTTTATATCGCAAACAAAACCGATTTGAAACAATGGCTGAAATGGATACTGATTATTTTAATAAACGTTATAACTTTTTCGGCAGATTGGAGCTGTATAGCGG
>CAKQLR010000078.1 GCA_934254725.1 uncultured Clostridia bacterium
CTGTGCTGCTCTTTGAGTTCGGAAACAGAGGCTTTCTCCGTCGCGTACTCTATATAGTCGTTTATTCCTGTCTTTGCGTTTCTCGCCATCTCGTTGAAATAGTCCGAGAAACAATCGGTTGAAAATCTTTTTGCGTAAATTTTTCTATTCATTAAGTAATATTTCCTTTTATCGGGCTTGCCGTCCATAGTCCCTCGTTCTTTCTCGATTTGCAGAACGGAATACCCGTATTTGTTGTAAATTTTCAGGTTTCGTTGCCATAATTTTGCCGCCAAAGACTTGAGCAAATACACAAGCAAAGTATTGTCGCCGCGACGGTAACGAAAATCGTAATATAAGGCTATAACGCGATTAACGAGCCATTCAGTCATCATTTCTTCTATCGTATACAGCGGCAATGCAAGCCTTTGCTGCCCGGAAGAAACGATATGGATAATGTCGCATAAATCTCTGGCATCCGCTCCCCAGGATTCCGGTCGCTGTTCGTCCGTAAATACTTTTATGAACGGAAAGTTGTCTATTGTTGCCGAGTGGCGACACATTTTCAGCCACGAATTGAACAGATCGTTTTTCTGGTTGGTTTCGTCGTTCTTTTTCTTGATTTCTTTGAGTTCGAGATTGTTTCCGCGCTCTTTTCCGACTTCCGTAATAGCCACGACGCCGAACTCGAAACTACCTGCTTTCGGATTGTTTTCAAGCACCTTTTTACCCAAGCGAAGCACGTCGAAATCCAAAATATGGGAGTGTCTGCCGTCTGTCAGATTTTCCGGGAAAAAGTCCGTCACCCACATGGGAAAATTGCCTTCGGAAATAACGAAATTATCGGTACGTATTGAAAAATTTGATACAATCAGGCTGTTTTCAATGACGTAAACGAAGTACGCCAAAGCATAGGTTTCAAGCACATCAAACAGCGTTTTCACGCTCAACGCGTCGCAAAATTCGCCGCCGTAACGGGCAATGTCGTAGCCGTAAATTTGCTCAGTATTATCTGCGTTTTTTAGATAACGTTCACGCTTTTTATGCACAAAAATCTTGACCGAAGCAAGGTTGAAAATCTGTCCGTATTCCATAGCCGTTTGTATCTGTTTTTCAAAGCAAATCCACGGAAAGTACGGAAACTTCATATCCGCATTCTGCAAGATTTCGAGAGCCTTTTGTCTGAACATAACTTCTTGACTTAACGCCATATCCGTAATAAGCGTTGTCTTTTTCTTGCCCATACTTCCGCAACTCATAGACACGATGGGCAGTTCGTTTATGAACCCGCAATTACGCGCTTCGAAGTGTCTTAATCTGTTTTTGGCAGTCTTTCGGCGCCAACGGTCGAGCAAAACTATGCCAATTACGAGTAAAACCCACAACGGAACGTGCGTAAACAACACCTGTAAATCTACCGCGAGTTTTACAAACTGCGGATAAATCGTGCTTAGTTGAAACGTGATGGCAAAGAAGAAATAATAGGCGAAAAACTCTATTACAATCGTCGCTAAATTGAGATGAAATATCCAAATAACAAGCCACGTTATCCAAATCCAGCGGTTTTGCCTTACAAAGTCTATGTAATCGAGTATCCTTTTTAGCGGTAACACCGTTTTCTCCGTCAGCCATTTATACACTTTGAGCGGTTTCGTATCTATGTTGTAGTTATTATTTACCGTGCCGTAAATGCGCTTTATAACCACAATTACCAGTATAAAACACGGTAAAAGTATAGTTATAACCTTCATAAATTCAGTAAGTTTTTCCGCCGTGACAGCACCCCATAACTTGAAGTTTTCTCCGTTGAAAAACCAATAGAAATAGTCTTTCGTTCGCTGTGTAAATCCGCCGAAATCGGACGGTAAATTTGTTGTGTTATCAAGCACTTTCGACGGCAGAATTACACTCGGAAAACCGCTCGTTTCTATTCCGAATAAGTTCATAAAATAATACTTAAAACTGCCGTATAGGTCGATTAACGCTTCAAAACTTCGGTAATAGGATAGTTGAAACATGAATATTCCGAGCAGTGTAAAACCTACAAAAATTACCACCGTAACGATGATATTAAATCGTCTGTATCGCTTCATAAGCCGCCTCCGAAATTGCCAACTGTTTTGCCGTAAACACCGCGTAACTTATGAGCAAAATCACGAGTATAAGCGCTAACACGGCGAGTATCCTTTTTAATATTTTCATTTTGTTTTTTTTCTCCTAAAAAAATAATGCCGACAGATCTCTCTGCCGGCGCGTTTGTTACTGTCGTTTGCGTTTTATTGCTTTTATGAGCGCCGCTATTCCGTTTATGGGTAGCATTACAATCCAAACGACCGCCTTTAAGATATACGGCAGAACGGGAGCCAGCAAGACAATCGCTAAAATCAGCATTATCAGCGCCGCTAACTTTTTGCCCGTATCGTTCAGGCTTACGTCGATGTCCGTTTTGTTGGACGGATCTTTGCCGCCCGACTGCTTATTGTCGATCGTACCCAAGTTGTAAGTTATTCCGTCTGTTTCGAACTTCAAACGCAGAATAGTTACGTCACCCACAACGGTAGATGACGAATACTGCGAACCCGTTCCCGTGTAATCGGGCGTAAAGGAATAGGCGGTTTCCGTAAAGCGAAGAACCCACTTCTTTCCTTTCAGTTCGTTCAACGCGGAGTCGGTAAGTTTAGTAGAAACTTTAACGTCGAGTACCGCACCATGAAATATGTTTTCGCGATTTTCTCCGCTTATAAAGTCGTCAACAGTCTGAATTCTGTCCCATTTGTAAGTTCCTGCGAACCAGCCTTCCCCGGTGTGTTCTACCTTATCCGTGTATTTAAGATAAGAATAGTTGTCCTGTTTTGTGCCGAAGGTTTCTTTTTCGCCTATAAACGCGGTCCAATTCCAATTATACGATTGCGTGGTATAGTAAACGTCCGCTTCTAAAAGTTTGTCTATGGGCTTGTCAGTGTTGAACGCCACGAAATGGCTGTCGCATGCGGAATTGTAAAGCGTAAAACCGTTTTCGTATCTGACGAACCCTACAAACTTGTCCGTTACGACGATTGTATCTATATCCACACAATTTACGTAAGGCTTGCCGTTGATTGTGCCGAAAGCGTATTGCTTAGAAACATTGTAATTCACTTCGGTTACGGTGTTGTCGTTACCCGTCGCGGGATCGATTGTTTTATCCCACTTTCGGTAAACAGACGTAATAGCGTAATATCTTACCGCATCGTCTTTGACTACAAAGTCCGAAACCTTATATTTGAAAAATACACCGTCGGCGTTCAGTAGTTCCAGTTTGTAATTGTGGTAAGAAATGGCGTCGTTTATGGTTGTAGAAATGTTGATTGATGAAGCAACCAAACCTTTCAGTTGTCCGCTCGGTTGGTAAACGTAAACAAAGAGTTCTTTGTCGCTACTTTCCGCAAGCTGGATTATCTGCAAGGAGTAATCGGTTGTTTTTTCGGGATAGTTTTCCTTAGAAAAGGAACTGTCGCGCTGTAAATCTTCCAGAACGTTGGTATATGTAACCGTGCTTTCCGCTTTGGCAATGACGGGAACTTGTGCCGCCGTTATGACGGCACTTATTCCTAAAACGAAAGCGAGAAGCATTACCGCTAATCTCTTTTTCGTCGTCAAAACCAGATCATCTCCTTGTCGAAATACACGCCCGTAACTCTGCCGGAAACAGAGAAGTTGAGTTTTACAACCGACTTGCCGTCCTTGGAAGTTACAAGTAGCGTAAACATATCTTTGTAGGACTTATCGTCGCAAGAAGTGACGGTATCACCATAGATTTGTTTCAGAATATCCGTAACGCCGTTACCTTTAGGCTTTATGGAAAACTTATCTCCGTCGGTCGTTATATCAAACCCTGCGGTAAAGTTTTCTTCTGTCTGAAAAGTATGCGTTTTACCGTCCACGGCAAAAGCGAAATCCTTTCCGTCAAGCTTGTTCGGTACCACTTTAAGCGAATAACCTTTGTTGTTGCTGTCCGTCGAAAGATTACGTACAACGCCGCTTAGCGGTCGTGTTTCGGTAATAACGTGTCCGCCGGAAGCGTCCGTAACGATGGTTTTATCCACCGTTACGTAAAAGGTTTTCACTTTATCGGTAAAACCGTTTGTAAGCTGAAATATAAGTCCGACTACGGCAATAATTGCAAGGACGATCAGAACGTAAACAGTAACTCCGAGTGTTGTTTTTGTTGCTTTTCTTGCACTCATA
>CAKQLR010000079.1 GCA_934254725.1 uncultured Clostridia bacterium
CGATATAAACCCCGCTTTCGAGAATGGAATTAGGCATCTGAGCAGAAGCCAGAATAATAAGCGCGCCGACGTCGTTTTTAGACATATTCTGCAGAGCTTTTATCATTTCGTTTATACATTCTTTCGTGCTGTTTCTGCCCTTCGATACGTCCGCGTGTTTGAAATCCGGCGTTTTCATCGTCGATAAATTCCAAATCATTCTCTTAATTTCGGTAGAGAACATTATTATCATCGCAATCACGTACATCAAAGGGAAAATAATGTACAGGAAGTTATTCAGCCCGTCGACAAAAACGAAAACGATTCCCGTGATAACGACAAAAGCGCAGAACAGATAGTTCAGAAGTTGTGCGTTATTATCCTTCAGAACATACATAACGAAGAAAAACAACAGGAACAATAATATAAACTCGGGTATCATCAGCCCGACGTTCGAGAAAGCGCTTATAATTTTTTCAAACATATCTATACCTACCGACAATAAGCGAAACGCTTAGTGATTTATTTTATAAAATTAAGGCGGAAAAAATTCCGTTCCAAAGAGCCTCGTCCAATCCCGTATCGCCCGATTTAAACATTATATCGTAATCGGAGAGTTTATCGCAAATATTTTTAAGTCGTTTTACGGAAAATTTTCTGATTTGTCTTCTCGTCATCTTGACCGCGTATTCTTTTACTCCGAGATTTTCGGCAATTTCCGCGTCGCTTCCGCTTGCAAGAGAAATATGAAGCATTCTTCTGAAATGAGAATAAACCGAAATAAAAATCATTTGTTTGTTTTCGTTTTTTGAAAGCATGTCAAACAAAATGCAGTAAGCCTCTTCGACTTTCCCTTCTGCAATGCGTTCGGTCATCTCGTAAACCCTGTACTCCCCGTCCTTATGAACAATCTCCTCTATGTCGGAATCATCCACTCTTTTTTTCTCGGAACAAAAGTCCAAAAGTTTATTCAGTTCGGAATTTATTTTAGTAAAATCGAGAAGGCAATAGTTTGCGATTTTTTCGGCGCATTTGGGGCCTAATTCTATTCCTCTTTTCTTTGCCGCGTTGCAAATCCAACCTATGCAAAGAACAAGTTCGGAATTACAATCAACCTTTTCGGCCTTTGTAAATTTATCGAAGAACTTTCCGCTTTTCTTATCCGAAATAACGAAAACGGAAGTTTCCGACGGATTTAAAAGAATATCCCCTATCCCGCTCCTTTTCAATTCGTCCTGAGAGGGATAGTATTCCTTAACCACGACCATTCTCTTCTCACTTAAGAATGGATAGCTGTTCAGCGAATTTATAACCGTGTTTACGGTATCGCCCGTAAAATTTCCCTCTTCAACGGAAAGAAAATTTATTTCGGGCATGGAAACGCACTTGTCCTTGATTAAACCGATAGCGTAATTTCTTAAAAAATCATCGCTGCCACAAAGAATATATACGGGCTTGACTCCGCCCGCAAGGCTGCGTTTCAACTCGCTGTACTTCATATAACTACTCTCCGAACAGTTCCGAACATTATTTTAACATTTATAAAAAAATAAATCAAGGCTTTCAGCCTTATGTGAATATAAAACTTATTAAAAACCGTAATATTCGGTTAGCTGAGAAATCAACATACTCGCTCCGAAAAACAAAGTGAATAAGGCGGCTTTGGTTTTATACCCGAGATTACATTTGTCCGAAGCAAGAATTATACCCGCCATACAAAGAGGAAAAACAAGCCAAGTTATATTTCCGTTCAGCGACAGTCTAGAAAAATCCACGTCGCTCATAAACGAAACAAAAAACGACGTTACCTTATCCGGAATAAACAAAAATGTTCCTGAAAGCGATGTAACTACGCCAAGAATAACGGAGACTATGTCTATTATAAAAAGAACGGAAAACACAGGCAGAATAAAGAAATTCAGCAAAATAGCAACCAACGGTACATTACCGAAAAAGCATATCGACGCAGGCAACGAACCTATTTGAGCCGCAAGCGAAACACCGAGAGATTCTGCGACGTAACCCGGCAAAAAACCGAAAATTCTTTTAAACGAAGGCAATAACAAACATATCCCGTAAACGGCTCCGTAAGAAAGCAGAAACCCTGCAGAATACAATTCCGACGGTTTGATTAACAATGTTATAAACGCGCTGAGCGAAACGGTATTTAACAAATCGTTCTTTTTGCCCGACAGGTTTAAAACAAACATGCAGGCAAGCATTAAAAAGGCTCTCACCGAAGACGCCGAAAAATCGCACACGGCACAATAGCAAAAAGCAACTGCAAGCGATATAACGCACTGCACATACTTATTAACCCTAAGCTTTTTTAACAGCAAAGCGACGGCGGCAGAAACGACGCCCACGTGTAAACCCGAAACAGCGAAAATATGAGCCACGCCCGAAAGCCTTATGTTATCGAGAAGTCCGGCGTCTATCTCCGAAGTGTCGCCTAAAAGCATAGCGTAAGTAAGAGAAGCTTCGTCTTCCCCCATTCCCTCAAATAAAGTTTCTCTTACCTTAAACCTGATTTTTTCCGTAATGAAAAGCTTCTTTTCGATTTTATTCATACCAGTAAAGTCCGAAACCGCCGAAAAATAAATATTTTTTTCAAAAGCTTTTCTGTTAAGTTTGCCGCCCGAAAGATATTTCTTTTCTGCCGTAACCGTTGCGGAAAAATCGTAAACGTTACCGTACTCCGCACGCAATAACTCTACCGCGTCAGTATCTTCGGACAATTCTAACGTAACGGTTAAATTAGCAGAAGAAACTTTTTCTCCGTTAAACTTAAACGAGCAATTATCAAAGTAATAATTTTTAAAATTACCGCGCTCCGCGACGCCGACATATCTGCCTGTTACGTTTACCGTTTCCTGTCCGTTATAAAAAGCGGAATCGAAGCGAAGATAGACCGAAAAGAACCCGACAACCGTGATCAACTGACAGCAAAGCGCGAAAACAATAAGCTTGTATCCTAATTTCCTGCGTAAAATGCAGTAGCAAAAAAAACATATTACGGGCAATAGCGAAATAATCGCCGAAAGAGCGTAATACGCTTCAGCATACGTTAAAAACACACATAATCCCGAGACAAACGATAACAACACCGCTACAATCGGGCGGAAATTAAACAACCTCTTCATCTATATATTCTTTAGTATATATATTCTTTAGTAACTTATTATTAAACTTACGGTAGACTACTTAACCGAGAAATATGTTTTTCCCTCTTCGGCAATATAAGCTTGAGAAAATTCAATAAGCTCCCTTATGGCATTGTACGTTTGATTATCAGGAATGAGATGAGAAACAACGGTTTTTACCCCATACTTTTCGGATAACGCCCCACATAGATAAACGCTCATGTGAGGCTTACCCTTTGCATAGTCTTTTGATAAGAATGCCCCGTCAAGCACAGCGAGAGTGCTGCCTTTCAAATTCTCTTCGAGGTTCGCAGATAAATCCCCGTCTGCCGAATAAACAAATTTTTCTTTACCCGATTTTACGGCAACCCCTAAACAGTAAACGGGATGAGCAGTCAAAAAGAATTTAAACTTAGCTCCGTTTATATCGACCTCATCACCGTCTTTAACCGTTTTAACGTCAAAATATTTCATCTGCTTTATTAGAATAGCCTCGGGAGTATCGACATCGGGAATATAGACAAGCATTTTTCCCGAATACTTTCCTTTCCTCGAAAGAGCTTCAAGATAATAGTTTAATATGCCGAGATCGGCGATGTGGTCGTAGTGAAAATGAGAAATAAATACAGCATTTAACGCTTCCGGTGAGCAAAATCCCGAAAGGCGCGAAAAAACGCCGCTACCCATATCAAGAGCGAAAAGCCCCGCCCTGTTTTTCAAAAGGTAACCGCTTGTGGCACCGCCGCTTGGCGGGTAAGGTCCGTATTTTCCTAAAACAGAAACTTCCATAAATCCCTCATAAACGTTTGCATAAACGGATATAATATAGTATAATGTACTCAAAGGAAATTTAGAAGAGCTTTTCGTTCTTTTAAAAGTCCTTTATCTACCAAAAATCATAAATACGGCAATATACCTGTGGTGTTCGAGGAACGGATTTTTATATGAAATCCACATCGAAAATAAGGGAGTTCGGGTTTGAACGTATATGCAAAGCCTGACCGGACGGATATCCGGTATTAACGCAGGAAGTCAGATGACGCTCAACAGAACACCCACCTGCATATAGCGGGTT
>CAKQLR010000080.1 GCA_934254725.1 uncultured Clostridia bacterium
TGAGTTTCCGTATCTGGCGAAAAACAATAAAAAAATACTTTCGGTGTTACAGCATTTAATAGATCATAAATTGCAGAAAGGAAAGCTGTTTATTATTCTTTGCGGAAGTTATATGAGTTTTATGGAAAAGGAAGTATTGGGAGAAAAAAGCCCTATATTCGGGCGCAGAACAGCGCAACTGAAATTAAAACCTTTTCCATATTATGTAGCAGCGGAATTTGTGGCTGACTGTTCTGCCGAAACAAAATGTGAGTATTATGGCGCGGTAGGCGGGACGGCACAGTATCTTGGTAGATTGAAACCGAATATAAGTTTTGAAAAAAATATCTGTAATCTATTTCTGAATCCGACTGGATATTTATATGAAGAACCTCGGCTCTTATTGAGGCAGGAAATACAAGAGCCCGCGATTTACAATGCAATTATAGAAGCGATAGCTTGTGGGGCATCTAAATCGAACGAGATAGCAACAAAAACCGGCGAAGAGCAGGCGAAATGTTTAAAGTATATTCAGACGCTTTGTGAGCTTGGGATTGTCTATAAAGAAACGCCGTTCGGAGAAAAAGAATCGTCAAGAAAAACGATATATGGTATTTCGGATTTTATGTTTAGATTCTGGTATAAATACGTATTCAATAATCGTTCTTTATTGGAAACCGGAGGCGGGCAAATCGTATATGAAAAGAAAATTAAACCCGATTATAATCACTATATGGGGCTTGTGTTCGAACGAATTTGTAAAGAATTTCTGAAAAAAAAGAATATTGCCGGAGAATTGCCGATTCTGTTTTCATCGATTGGGCGGTGGTGGGGAACGGATTTCGTGCAAAAACAAGAAGTAGAAATTGATATTATTGCCAGAGACGATAAGAAATATCTTATTGGTGAGTGTAAATGGCAAAATGAAAAAATGGATATGGGTGTACTCGAAAGGCTGAAAGAAAAAGCAAATATTTTTAATAATAAACGCGAGGAAACGTGGTATACGTTATTTTCGAAATCGGGGTTTACAAAATCTTTGCTTGAGGCAAGTGAAAACGATAGACACATTTTATTGTTTGATCTTAAAAATATATAAAATGATTTTTTTGATTATACATCAATTTGATACTTAGAATTGTAAATCTTACAAGGGAGAAAGGAATGCAAATTAATAGCGTAGAATTCCACAATTATAGAAATTTGGATGGGTTGAAGGTACACTTTTGTAGAAATAAAAGTTTTATTATTGGTGAAAACGGCATTGGTAAATCAAACATATTAAATGCTTTTTCGAAAATTTTTGTATATGGAAGATTTTTAAATGGCAATTTTTTTGATGGAAATCAAAAAATCGCAATAAAACTGGAACTCGGATTGTTAGAAGAAATCGGTAGTTTTGAGGAGTATACAGATCCAAAAGATAGTAGAAAAGTCAATTTATTGATAGAGCAAGAATATGGGGACTTTAGCTTTAAAGTGTACCATTTAGAGTCGAAAGAAGAAATACCGTAGAAACTTTTAAAAAATGTTATCTATGTATATTATGACTCGTTAAGGAATCCTAAAACAGAATTATCATTTGAAAAAGAAAAGGGCAGTGGATGTTTTTTAAATTACCTTGTAAAAAAATTCCTTAATGAAAAGAAAGAAACGGATAGTACATATATTGAAAAAAAACTATCGGATGTTGTTGCCTTTATAAATGATAATATAGATTCTCTTCGAGTTGCTCATAGAAATAAAATCAAAGTGGATTTTGATTCGGACAATATGGTGTTTTTAAATAGCATTTTTTCGCTATATGATTCTCGAAACATCGAATTAAAAAAATCGGGATATGGTATACAATTTAATCTTCTTGTCATTTTTTCTTTGTTTGAAAAAATAATAGATATAGTAGAACATGCTCAAAAAACCGGATTGGAAATAAAAAAGATAAATTGTGTTTTGGCTTTTGACGAACCTGAGATACATCCTCATCCGTTTGCTCAAAGGTCGCTAATTAAGGATTTATCTGATTTAGCTAATGGAAAAGACGCCGGGTTTAATAATGTTATATTAAAATTATTTGGTATTGAATCTTTTTCTGCACAACTAATAATTGTTTCTCATTCTGACAGAATAATCACTGGTTCATATGAAAACATCGTCAGAATTTATTCAAATAATGAAAAAATCTTATCAATTTCTGGTATGGAAATTGAGCAAGAAAACGGAATAAATAAAGATAATGAAAAACATTTACAAAAGCAAATTCCATATTTTACTGAAGCCCTATTTGCAAGAAAAGTAATCTTTGTAGAGGGCGAAAGTGAATTGGGCGCTTTGACTGTTTTTGCGAGAACACTTAATATTGATTTGGATGCCATAGGCGTGTCAATTATAAATACAAGTGGCGAAAGCTCAATGCTTCCGCTTATAGATATATTTACATTATTTAAAATCGAATGTGTGGGAGTAAAAGATAGAGATGTTTATATGACTACAAGTGGGACAATAATTCCACCGAATGTTCAGAAATACATAAATGAAGGGAGACTATTTCTTACAGATAAAGAGAACTTCGAGTTTGAAATAATTGAATCATTTGAAGTCGATAAATTATATGAACTATTAAGTTCTATAGATTATTCTTTTGTATGTGCTATTCAAAAAGACAGTATGAATAAATTTTTGCATAAGTTTTTCCCTGGTAAAGAAGAAATTGAATCAAATATTAAATGGGAAGAATGCTATACTGAAGAAGATAAGAAATTATTTTTAGTATACGCTTTAACTAGAATTAAAATATATCGTCGGGCATGATGCTTGCTGATGCTATAAGGGCCGATAAAATTCCGAAAATCTATAAATACGTTTTGGAGAAAAATAATGGAAAAGAATGAGCTAATTCATCTTCAAAACGCAATAAAAGAATGTCATTCAAAAGATGATGAACATTTGCATGCTATATTTTCTGGCTCAAAGAAAATAATCGTTGAAGCGCCTGCCGGTAGTGGAAAAACGAGGATTTTAGTAAGCAAAGTTGCATACGCAATAGCATCTGGAGAACTGCCGCAGTATAAGAGAATACTCGTTTTAACATTTGGAGTGAGTGCCGCATATAAAATAAAAAAAGATTTAGCAGAGAAACTGCCAGAATTATACAGTGTCTCAAATACATCTATTGCGCCAAATCAATTGAATAACAAGGTTACTGTATCTAATTTTCACGGCTTTGCGCGAAGGGTATTAAAAAAATATGGTTATTTAATAGATGAAAAATTAAAAGAAGTCAATAATTTGGAAAGCGTTTCTGATGCAAAAATGGAAGATTTGGGAAGTTTGAATATAAATCTATCTGAGAGGGAAATGCGTTGGATTACTGATTTTAGTGTTAAGTTATCTGAAGGGAAACTGAATTTTCCTTCGAATTACGATTTATTTCTAAAATATATTTTTTATATACAAAAATATTTTTTGCCGCGTGGGTATATTACATTTAATGCGTTTCTAATACTTTTGTTGGAACTTTTTAAAAATTATCCGGAATTATTAGGATTCTATAAGAACCTTTATCCTATAATTATTGTAGATGAATTTCAGGATACCAATATTTTATCATGGGAAATTATCCAAAATTTGGTTGATGATAAATCTAATCTATGGCTTTTGGGCGATCCATTACAAAGAATATACGGCTTTATTGGTGCAATTGAAGGGTTAATGGATATAGCGCAAAATAAGTATTCAATGGAAAAGATAGAATTACATAAGAATTATAGGTTTAAGGATAACGAGAGTTTATTACGCTTAGATAAATGTATTAGAAATTGTGCAAAGAATTCTTATAATATTCAAGAAGATAAGGCGAGAGTAGATGTTTTTTGTTTTGATTCGCTTGAAGAAGAAAATAACTATACATTAAAACTAATAAAAAATTTTTTAGAAAAAAGGTCAAATTCGAAATTGGCAATTTTGAGCAGATCCAATAGTGTAAGTATTAAAAAATTTGTTGAGCAGTTAGATGC
>CAKQLR010000081.1 GCA_934254725.1 uncultured Clostridia bacterium
TCCCTCGGATTATCCTTCATCGGAACGCCCTTTTTTTCGTTTATATAAGATGAAAAATAAAGCGTTTCTCTTTTATCTTTAATAAACCCGTCAAGAACTTCGTCGAACATTTCACCGAGCGAAACACCTTGGTCTGAAAGTTTTACGGCTTCGCTCATATGACGGCGTTCAAATCTATCGGCAATAAAGTCAATCAGGTTTTCCATCGAAGGAAAGTTAGTATAAATCGTGTGCGTGGAAATATCACACTCGGCGGCAACGTCACGCGCAGAAACAGCATGAATCCCGTTTTTAGCGCCGATTTTTATCGTTGCCTGTTCTATTTTATGTTTTATATTATTAAGCTTTCTGTATGCCATTTAAGCCTCCTTAAAACACTGTCGATAGAATTATCTTTAACATATTTCACGCGTTGATTTTATTAAAGATGTCAAATAAATCCACATAGCCTTACCTCTCGATAATTGTTTAGCAATACGAATTATATAAAGTCTTCTTTATTGCCGAGGGCTTTCTCATACAACCTTTCTATATTAATATGTTTTTCTGCTTCTTGGACAAGCAGACCAGCGTTTCCACGTGGCGGGTAAAAGGAAACATGTCATACGGCTTTATATACGTTATTTCGTATTCTCCGCTGTCCGTTTCGCTTTTTTTAAGTTGCTTTTCATCGTAATAAAGTTTGCCCGTTAAAAGACCGATATCCCTTGCAAGCGTGGACGGATTGCACGATACATATATAATTTTTGACGGTTTAACGCTTTTTACAGCGTTGATAACCGCTTCATCCACTCCCTTTCTCGGAGGATCGAGAACAACCGTTATTCCGCCTTGCTCGTCTATTTTTTTTACAAGCTCAGGCAAGACAACCTCACACGCGCCGCAGATATTCGTCATTTTACCGTTAAGCCCGTTTATTTCGGCAAGCTCGTCCGCACACTCGACCGCTTCCTTTACTATTTCAACCCCGTACACACTTTCGCAATACCTTGCAAGGTTTGCGGTAAGGAACCCCGCCCCGCTGTACGCGTCGATTATAGCCGAGTTTTTCTCTGCCGAAGCAAATCTGCACACGTCTGCATATATTCTTTTTCTGACCTCGTCATTCACCTGCATAAACGATTCGGGACCTATGAAAAATTTAATTCCGTCCTCAGTTTCTGAAAATCTCTTCTCACCGAAAACGTGAATAAATCTATCCCCGAAAATCACGTTGTTATTAAGCTTGTTTACGTTCAGGTAGAGAGAAAAGCAGTCAAATTCTTCCGAGAAAACCTTGATTAAAAGCTTTAAATCTTTAAGCCTTTCAGAAGTTAAAACCACTGTAATCATAAGTTTATCCGAAATGCTTCTCGCCACAAGATGCTTTACGTTGCCCCTACCCGTTTTTTCGTCAAAACAACTTTCTCCCGACAACGAAAGATATTTCTTAAGAGAACGTATAAGCTTAGCTGCCCATTCCTTTTGTATAAGACAATCGGATATTTCGATAACGTCGTGAGACCCCTCTCTGAAAAAACCGATAACGTTGCCTTTTTCCGTGTGTCTTACGGGAAGTTGCAATTTATTTCTATATCTTTCGGGACTCCCCACGCTTATCGCGTCGCCGCAATCGACGTTTATTCCCGCAACGGAAGAAAAACAATTATTTACAAGCTCGCCCTTAAACTTAAGCTGCTCGGGGTAGGAAAGATGTCTTAAGCTGCATCCGCCGCATTTATAAAAAACGGGGCAATCGCTCTCCGTCCTGTTTTTCGAAGGCTCTATAACCTCTAAAAGCTTACCGAAAGCAAAGCTTGTCTTTGCCTTAACAATCTTAAGTCTGACCGTTTCTTCGGGCAAAGCAAAGGGCACGAACACCGCGCACCCTTCTATTCTGCAAATACCTTCTCCGTTACAGCCTAAATTGTCGATTTTCACAACGTATTCGGAATTTTTTACTAACATAAATCACTTTTTTATAACGCGGGTAACGATTATCTCAATAACCCGCTGCATTTTTTTCATAACGTAATCGTACAATACGAAAAACACCGCTCCGAACAAAAACAGCGCAGGAACAATATACTGTCTGTATTCTTCGGGAACAAAGGAAAAATCGGCAAACAAATCGTACCCTGTAAAAGCAACCAAAACCTTGTAATAAATAAACATCGCCAACAAAAACCACGCGTCTTTGATTATAACAGCAAGCACGTTTAAAAGTTTTTTCTTTGGCAAATATTTGTCTATAAGCGAATTAGCAATGGGATACAAACCGAAAAAAACAGCGTAAGGAACTATTACGGCAAATCTGAAACCCGTAACCACCATAGCAAGAATTCCCGCCGCAAGATAGGACAGAAATCCACCCAATATATCCTTTTTCGATAACGGAATCATAATAGCGATTCCGGCAAGCATTACGCAGGATATATCCAGTACCTCAATAAAAGACCCGAGCGTCAGAAGTATAACAGCAAAAGCCGCGGCAACCGCGCTTAAAGCTATGCGATGCGCGTTATTCATCAGTGACAGCTGTTGCAACAACAGTTAAGCATCATGTTGCAAGCGCAACATTCGCACATCGACTGAAGACAACCATCCCCGCCCATCTGTCTGTCGTAAGGGTCAAAATCTTTGTTCGGCTTTCTCTTTCCGTCCGGTTCAAAAGAAGCGTTACCCGACGTAAAATTGCTGTTTTTGAACTCTAACTCTTTCTTTAATTTCTCGTATGTTGTTTTATATTTTTCGTTTTCGGGATCCTTGGTCAATGCGATTTCCATTTGTTTTTTACATTCGTTGCCCCAGTTCTTTTTATAATAAACAACCGCCTGCAGATAATGCCATTCCGCAAGTCTTTCGTCGCAATCGTCAAGAGCATGCTGAGCTTCGTCAATCTTGCCAGCTTTAATGAGTTTGCTTATTTCTTCATATTTTAAAGCCGTTGAAGAAGCGTTTTCGCTTGTATTGCCGCCGTTATCGGTTTGTGCGTTTGAACTTGCCGCTCCAGTAAAAGACACATTCTTCTCTTCTACTTTTTCGTAAGGATTGCCGTGGTCATGGTTTGACTTATCGCAGAAACCGTCCGCACGCCTTTCGGTCATAATGGCTTCGTATGCGGAATTGACAGCCTGAAGCCACGCAGCGGCGTCATTTCCCTGCTCTCCAGGAAGAAACCTATCCTCCGAATATTTAGCTTTAAGGGCGTTATACGCCTCCGTTATTT
This sequence comes from uncultured Clostridia bacterium, assembly GCA_934254725.1. Classification (GTDB taxonomy): domain Bacteria; phylum Bacillota; class Clostridia; order Christensenellales; family Borkfalkiaceae; genus RGIG3732. The sequence continues at coordinate 3,209 of CAKQLR010000081.1, forward strand.
CTGAGTTCGTGGAATACTCTTTCACGCCGAGTATTTCATAATTAGACATCTGGGAAAAATCTTTCATTTTGCTCCTTTTGCGCATTTATCGCAGTTTGCGAAAAGATATTTTTTTACTATACTGTCCGTTACTTTCGGAATTCCCCTCACGAGAACGTTTTCTATCAAATCTTTGTTGAAATAGAATTTCAGTTCGGAAAGGTTTTGTTTTAAATGGTAAAACACGGAATTCAACAGTTGAAACACTTCTTCTCCGTGATTTTTTATAAGTTGTTCGCCCGTTTCGCATTCGCCGTATAAACAGCGAAAAACGTTGTAATTACCGCACTTTTTGTCCTTGTCGTAATCATCGAGAGCGTCTATGAGGTAAATCCATTTACCTAAAAAATAGAACGTATCTCCGGCTTCTTCCGAATACTTATCGCCGAGAATATACTTTGCGCAGTCCTTTGCTGCCAAAGCGAAATCATCTGCAACGATGTCTGGGGAATCACAAAGCGCTTTTTCTTTTACCGCAAGATTTTTATAACACCTTGCAACTATTCCGTCAATTTCGGGATAAGCCTTTTTCGCCTTTTTATATCCGCCCGAAATAATCGATTTTTTCAGTACGTTTTTGCCTTTCTTTTTTTCGTCGTCTATATCGTCGAGAATTTTATAATAAGCCAGAATAACGTTAAGAGCTGCCGAACGAAGGACAAC
>CAKQLR010000082.1 GCA_934254725.1 uncultured Clostridia bacterium
GAATGTTATGAAATTTTCACCGTTAAAATAATCAAATTCGGGCATTTTAATTTTCCTCCACGATTTTGTACCAAACTTCGTATTCGACTTCGATATCTCTTACGTCGTAATTGTCGTGTTCTTTGTTGTAAATACAAGCGTCTTGGTAATAAACAGTTATGTAACCCTTAAACTGATTTTCTTTTCCGATTATAGGGTGACAATGCTGTTCAACTTCTTCAAAGGCTCTCGTATAACGCTTGCCTGTTTTTGAAACGCACTTACATAGCAACGTTCCTTCTTCGTTAAGAAATCCGAAACCGGATAATTTTTCGTTAGGATTTCTAACTTTTTTGATTGAGTAAACTACTTTTTTCATTTGGATTTACCTCCGATTTATTTTTCGCCTTTCGGCATAAACGGGGTAGCACCGGAAAAAGCAAATATCTTTACGAGTTAAAGTCGCAATCCCGGAAGTCAACGAAAAAAGACAAAATTGTTGCGTAAATAAAAATAGAGCCGTACTCGATAGCGAGTCTGACTCTTGGTATTATTAAAGTCCTCAGCGACAATTTTTCCAGTTGACTTCCGATTTTTACTGTGCTACAACGAAAATGCCGAAAGGCGATAAATCGGAATAAACACTAATTTTTCTATGTGGACAATTTTCAAAAAATATTTTCAATATGCAGAAAAGTTGCTTATTGGCATTGTATAACTAACTCGTAAGATAAATTTACGAGGAGGTGACGGACTTGGAGAGCGGGATTTCAATAAATGAAATTCCGAGAAGTAATACGTATGCGAATAAGATAATAATTAAGGAAGGTTTTTTAACTGTAAGAGGTATCAATTATTATGCAAGGTATTTCGACGATAGCAGTGCAGAATTGGTGAGAAAAGGTATGTTTACGGATAAATGGGTATTTTTACTGTTTCCGGGAGAAGAAAAGCCGAACGCCGTCGAAAATATTAAGAAAGCAATAAAACAACATTTCAATCCGTTTCCGCAAAAGCAAGAAAATTGATCGGAATAAAAAAACTGTTTGACATTGGTCGGACAGTCTTTTTTTGTGATACGAAAAGTTGTTTGTTATGCAGTGATTGCACTTGACTTTTTGCTTCAAAAATGGTAAAATAAAGATACGATAAGTTAAAAAATCAAAGAGGTTGGTAGAATGGAAAATAAATTAAGAGCCGTAAACCTTTATCGTGCTTCATCAAAACAACAGACTGATAAGGAACACGATTTCGATATTCCGCTTCAAAAACAGATTTTAAGAGAATACGTCGCAAGCAGTGGGTGGGAACTTGTCAAGGAATTTACCGAAGGCGGTGTTTCCGGCTACAAAGTTTCCGCAAACGATCGTGACGCTATACAGGAAATTTTGAAAATGGCGGCACGAAAGGAATTTGATATTCTTGTAATTTATATGTCAGACCGTCTTGGCAGAATAGCAGATGAAACGCCGCTTATCGTTCAGTTGCTGAATAAGCACGGCGTAAAAATTATGTCTTATGTTGACGGCGAGATTAAATCGGATACTCACGTAGATAAACTTATAACCTATATAAAGTATTGGCAGGCAGAAGGCGAAAGCCTTAAAACGTCTATCCGTGTAGGCGACGCAATAACGGATAAAGTTAAGCGTGGAGAATGGCGCGGAGGCAATTTTGCATACGGATATAGGGGCGTATATAAAGGTACATTGAATTTCAAAGGCAAGCCTATTATGGACGTAGAAATAATCCCCGAACAGGCAGAAGTCGTAAAAGAGATATTCCGCCTTGCAAGAGAGGAAAATTACGGGCTTCGCAGAATTGCAGAATATCTGAACGACCGTAAAATACCTACGCAAAAAGGCGGACAATGGATGTCGAGTACGGTTAAGCAGATACTTAATAACCGTATTTATAAAGGCGAGTATGTCTTATATGGTCAAAAGTCCGATCCCAAAGCGATTTCTCCTATAATGGAAAATATGATAATCATACCCCGTGAAGAATGGGACGAAACGCAAGAAGCGATGGAAAAGCGTGCAACGAGAACAAAAGGCATAATAAATACCACTCATGGTAAATTGCTTTTGTCAGGCTTGGCTTTTTGCGGAACGTGCGGAAGAAAAATGATAACGCAGGGGCAAAAGAGTAAATACACTAAAAAGAACGGGGAATTTACTTACCATAAACATTATAAATATATGTGCAGTTCGTTTGCTTATCCGACAACGGAAAAGTGTGCTGGACAAACCACGTTTAGTGCCAAAAAGATTGAAGCGGAAGTTATTGCCGACGTAAAGGAGTATCTTGGCAGCTTAAATTGTACGGACGTAATAAGTGCATATAAAGAAAGGGTGGAAAAAGAGATAAAAGAGAAACGTGCGACAATAGGAAAAGTTCGTGCTACGCTTCCGAAGTTAGAAAAAGAAGTCGCCGCTGTAAAAGAAGAAGTCGTTAAGTCTATAATGGGTGAGAGTGCTTTCGGTTCGGATTTACTCAAAGAAATGTTGCAAAAGCGTGAAATCGAACTGAAAAGTGCAAAGGAACAAATTGTCGAATTAGAAGAAGAAATCGGCGCGCAGGAAAAACAGTTGCACGCATTTGTTACGATAGACGACGAACTCAAAAACTGGTCTGAAAAATTCGACGAGCAAACATACGAAGGCAAAAAGGCGATGCTGATAAAGATTATAGATAAGGTCTTATTGTTCAGTGATAGAATTGAAATTATCTATAATATCAAGTTGCGGTCGTATATTGAAGAATTTTTAGATACGGAAAGTTGCACGCAAGGAGTGTTACTTATATAGGTAATAATGTATTCGAAAATTGTAGCGGACTTACGAGCGTTGCCATTCCCGATAGTGTTATTTCTATAGGTAATGATGTATTCAAAAACTGTAGCAGTCTTACGAATGTTGTAATCGGAAACAACGTTACCGGTATATCCGATATGGCGTTTTATAATTGTAACAGCCTTATGAGTATTATTATTCCCGATAGCGTGAAGTATATAGGTTATGAAGCGTTTTATAATTGCGGCGGGCTTATGAGCGTTACCATTCCCCGTAGTATAGAGATTATAGGCAATAATGCGTTCAGCGGTTGCGTTAAACTTGTGGAAGTAATTAACAACAGTAATTTTAATATTGAAAAAGGAAGCTATGGTAACGGCGATGTCGGACGTTATGCTTTAAACATAAAGACCGATGGAACAAGTGAGATAATAAATAAAGACGATTATTTGTTCTATACATACGATACCGTCAATTATTTATTGGCTTACGTAGGCTCGAATACAGACTTGACTTTACCTGACGATTATAATGGACAAAATTATAAATTAAACAATTATGCGTTTTATAATTGCAGCGGTTTGACAAGTGTAACAATCCCTGACAGCGTGACTTCTATCGGTGAGTCTGCGTTCAGCAGTTGCAGCGGATTAACAAGCGTAACAATCGGAAACAGCGTGACTTCTATAGGTGATTATGCGTTTGTTTAACCTCGCACGAACACCTTTTAGTAGTAAAAACCATAGTTTTATCCTCTAATTTCAATTAAAACGGGCATTTTTTGAGTTTCCTTGAACGTGGGTTCGAGGATTTTTTTATTCATACCCTTAAAGATATCGTTATCGACAAAGATTTTAGTCGTATAAATAAGAGAAC
>CAKQLR010000083.1 GCA_934254725.1 uncultured Clostridia bacterium
TCAAGAATACTTTAAAATATTTGACTAAAAGAATATAAAAGTATATAATGATACAGTTTGAGAGGTATATATTTATGTTTGTCAGAGAAGACGTAAGAAACATTGCGATTATTGCGCACGTTGACCACGGCAAAACTACGCTTGTGGATCAGCTTTTAAAACAGAACGGCGTTTTCAGAACCAATGAGGTCGTTGCAGAAAGAGTTATGGACAGCAACGACATAGAGCGTGAACGCGGTATTACCATACTTGCAAAAAACACAGCCGTTCACTACAAAGGAGTAAAAATCAACATTATCGACACCCCGGGGCACGCTGACTTCGGCGGAGAGGTTGAACGTATTCTTTCTATGGTTGACGGAGTTGTACTTCTTGTCGACGCGGTAGAAGGTTGTATGCCTCAGACGAGATACGTTTTAAAGAAGGCGCTCGGTCTTAATAAAAAACCTGTTGTATGTATAAACAAGATAGATAAAGGCGGCGACGTGAACGCGGTACAGGATCAAATTCTCGAATTATTCTTTGAACTTGGCGCGAACGACGACCAGATCGATTTTAAAACCGTTTATTCGAGTTCTAAACTCGGTTGGGCTACGGCAGACTACAATGTACCAGGTAAGGACATGTCCCCACTGCTCGACGCTATTATAAGCGAAGTGCCCGCACCTACGGGCGATCCCGAAGCAAGCCTTCAGGCTATTATCTGTAATATTGATTACGACGAATACATCGGTCGTATCGGCATAGGCAAAATAGTACGCGGCTCCATCAAGACGAACGAGCCCGGCACGATCTGCCACACGGACGGAACAAACTCCTCTTGCAGAATAGGCAAGATTTATCAATTTGAGGGGTTGAAGCGCGTTGAAACGGAAAAAGCTACTGTGGGCGATATTATTGCCATAAGCGGTATGGCAGGCATAAACATCGGCGAAACAATCTGCGATTACGAACAACCCGATCCGTTGCCATTCGTAAAAATCGACGAACCTACAATGAGTATGTTGTTCATGGTAAACAACAGCCCGTTCGCGGGAAAAGAAGGTAAATTCGTTACGAGCAGACATTTGAGAGCAAGACTTTTCAAAGAAGTTGAAACAAACGTCAGTATGCGAGTTGAAGAAACGGACTCCGCCGATTGCTTTAAAGTTTACGGCAGAGGCGAACTACACCTTTCAATTCTTATAGAGAACATGCGCCGTGAGGGTTATGAATTCCAGGTATCCCGCCCCAAGGTTATTTTCAAGGAAATCGAAGGCAAGACATACGAACCTATGGAACTCCTTGTCGTTGACGTTCCGGATGAGTACGTCGGTGCGATTATGAACAAAATCGGCACGAGAAAAGGCGACCTTATAACGATGACGTCCGACGGCAGAGGCGGCACAAGGCTTGAATTCAATATTCCCGCAAGATGTTTGTTCGGTTACCGCAGCGAAATGCTTACCGACACGAAAGGCTTCGGCGTTATGAGCCATATTTTCAACGGCTACGAACAATACAAAGGCGATATACAGGAAAGATCCCGCGGCTCGGTTGTCGTTCACGAATCGGGTGTTACGACCTCCTACGGTTTGTTTAACGCACAGGAAAGATCCCGCTTGTTTATAGGACCCGGCGAAAACGTTTACGAGGGTATGGTCGTTGGTGAAAACTCGAGAGAAGAAGACCTTTGCGTTAACGTTTGCAAAAAGAAACAACTTACAAATAACCGAGCGGCAGGCAGCGAGGACGCGTTAAAGCTTATTACCCCCACTATTCTTTCACTCGAACAATGCCTTGAGTTTATTGCCGAGGACGAGCTTGTAGAATGCACGCCTAAGAGCATCAGACTCAGAAAAAGAATTCTGAATAAAGAATTAAGATTAAAAGAACTTTCAAGGACAAAATAAAATCTTTTTAATTTCAAAAAGCCCTGATATCGCGTAATATCGGGGCTTTTACATAGTCTTATTATTTATTTGATCTTGTTATTTGTTTGCGTCCGCGCCTACGAAATTATTTGAAATATCCGTCTTTTCAAGATAAAACTTTTCAATGGAAATTTTATAATCGCTTTCGGATGAAATACTTAAAAGTATATCTCCGTTTGTATCGGTGCGGAATACTTTGCATTTTAAAGCATTCAGCCTGTCGAGAATCCCCTGACGAGGATGGTTGTATTTATTGCCTGTTCCGCAGCTTATAACCGCGTATTCGGGTTTTACGGCGTTAAGGAAGCCCTGCGACGTCGAGGTTAGAGCACCGTGATGTCCGACCTTTAAAACGTCGTAATCATATTTACTGCCGTAAACCGAAAGGTATTCCTGTTCGGCTTTAGCTTCGGCGTCGCCCGTCAGACAAACGTTTACTCCGTTATACGAAAGATTTACTATAGGCGAGTAATCGTTTGCGTTGGAATAGAAAATCTCTGTTCTTTCCTCCGTCGGAGTAAGGAAATCGAAAGTATACTCTAAAGAAGTTTCTCCTGTTGTATAGGTGCCCGAAAAATCACTTTCAAAATTGAAAATTTCATCTTTGCACCCCTCTTCCGTTTGAATCGAGTACAGAAAATTATAGTACGTAGCGCTGCTCTGCGTTACCCCTCCGTTTATCTTCTTCGGGTTTAACCCCTCTCTTAAAGAGGCTGCCTCGGCTTTTGTCGAATGAACGTTAGGTCTGAAAACCTTTTTGATTTTAAAATTATCAAAAACGTATTTCATGCTACCGGCGTGATCCGCATCAGCATGCGTCAACAAAAGATAATCAAATTCCTCAATATTTAATTTCTTTGCAGCTGCCGAAATTTTATCTTTTACATATGATTTATTCTCACCCGCATCGATAATCATTGTTTTCCCGTCGGGGTAAATTATAAATATACAATCTCCCTGACCTATATCGAGAAAATAGATGTTAAGATTTCCGTTTCCGGGAGACGGCGCATTATCCATAAAAGAAGCGTCGCCGGAATCTTCCGATGCAATGTTGTTGTCGGGGAATTTTATATACCCTTTTGCATAACAGTAGTACAGCGCAACGACGATAAGAATGACAAGCAGAACGGCTAACCATAAAGGCAAAACTATTTTAGATTTTCTTCTTTTCTTTGCCATAAGTTTCTCCTTTTAATTTTTCCAAACGTAAAGCACCGCTACTTTTAAATATAATCCCTCGTCAAGCCCCATAAGCGTAGAATGATCTCGTGATTGAATTCTGAACTCAAGCATTTTCGCATTTACGCCTGCCTGAGCAACGCTTTCTTTTAGCATGTCGTTAAACAAGTTGACCATTAAATGCTGACTGCAACTGCACGTTACAAGTATTCCTCCGCTTTTTAACAGTTTTAGCGCCTGAATATTTATATCTTTATAACCTTTATACCCTTCTTTTACTGTGTCCTTGCTTTTAGTGAAGGCGGGCGGATCAAGAACGATCACGTCAAATTTTCTTTCCTCTCTGCGATATTCTCTGAGCTTTTCAAAAACGTCCGCGCACTCGGTTTTTATGTTTGTAAGCCCGTTAAGCTCCGCATTTTTACGAATGTAATCAACTGCAACTTCGCTTATATCGAGCGCGGTAACTTCCTTTGCCCCACCAACGGCGGCATTCAAAGCAAAAC
>CAKQLR010000084.1 GCA_934254725.1 uncultured Clostridia bacterium
CCACAGGACCACATAAAGGTCCTCTGCCGACCTCGTCTACGCCAGCGATATATTTATATCCTTTATTTTGACATTCTCGTTCGAAAACGAGTTTATCTTCAGTTATTTTTTTCATTGTATCTTTCCGTTTCAAAGCAGATTTTACCTATCCTGCCTTTTCTGAAATCATCAAGCACTGCTATCGCTCCGCGCTCGTAATCGAATTCGTTTCTACGCATGATAAATCCACGTTTTTTACATATAAGTTCAAATATTTCAATCGGCTGAATTTCACCGATGTTTTCAATTCCGTATTTTTCGGATAAGCAATTCGGTGCACGCAACGAAAGTTCTGAAATGAGTTCTAAAACAAGACCTTCTTTATCCAGAATCGCGTCGTTTATACTTCCGATATAAGCGAGATGTTTTGCGTAATATTGATTTTCAAATTTAGGTGGCATCGTGCCGGGAGTATCAAGAAGTTCTATTTCCTTAAGCCTGATCCATTGCTTACCGCGGGTAACACCCGCTTTGTCTCCTGTAACGGCACGCTTCTCTCCGCAAAAAGAATTTATAATCGTGGATTTACCGGTGTTCGGTACACCCGCAACCATAATTCTCAAAGGTCTTACTATTCCCTTTTTCTTGTAACTTTCAAGCTTTTCCTTTAAACTCTCGGTCACCGCGTTATACAAGCTTGCCACGTCACGCTTTTGCGTTCCGTTTAACGAAACCGCCGTTTTGCCCTCGTTCTTGAGCTCTTTTACAATCAAAGAAACGCTTTCTTTGGAAACAAGGTCGGATTTATTCAAAGCATAAACTACGGGCTTCGAGCCGAAAACCGTCAAAAGTTTTTGATTTATACACGAAAACGGAGCGCGTGCGTCGAGCACGAAAATAATACCGTCGCATAAAGCAACGTTCTCCTCCATCATTCGCATGGATTTCGTCATATGTCCGGGAAACCATTGAATTTCCATAAAACGTTCTTCCTTTTCTTTTACTTATCTGTTTTTTCCGTGGTGATCTTAAAAACCTTGTCGCTGTCCGCCGAGGCACTTTCATTAGCCGAAGAATGCCTTGAGGCCCTTCTCCTTTTTCGAGCTTCTTTCTTGCGTTTTTCCTCTTCAAATTTTATCACTACAGGATTATTTTCGATGAGATCCGGACGATTTGCCCTTGTTATTTCGATTGATTTCTCAAGTCTCCATTTATCTATTTCGACATGATTGCCCGAAACCAGAACATCCGGTACCTTAAGCCCCATAAATTCCTGAGGACGCGTGTACTGCGGATACTCCAAAAGACTATCCGAAAATGACTCCTGACAAAGAGAATCGGAACTTATAACGCCGTCCACATATCTCGATATACAATCCGTTACAGCCATAGCAGGGATCTCTCCACCCGTCAGAACATAATCGCCTATGGAAAGTTCCTCGTCTATAAATAAGTCCAGAACCCTTTGGTCTATCCCCTCATAGTGCCCGCACAAAAAAAGAAGTCTGTCGTAAGTAACGTATTCGGCAACCATTTTCTGATTGAACGTACGCCCTTTGGGAGACATGTAAATACGCCTTGCTTTGTGCTCGGAGTCAACGGCAAGAATGCAATCGGCAACGGGTTGAGGCGTAAGCACCATTCCCGCACCACCGCCGAACGGGTAATCGTCCGTCTTTTTATGCTTGTTAAGCGTGTACTCCCTTATGTCGTGAACAAAAATTTCTATCTTACCGCTTTCTACAGCTCTGCCGAGAATACTTTCCCTTAACGGTGCAAACATTTCGGGAAAAAGAGTAAGAATATCAATCCTCATAAAAGGCAACCTCCGCAAAGCGTTCTTTTTCTACAATAATTTTCTTTTCCGAAATGCTCACGCTTTCGACAACCTTCTTTAAAAAAGGAAATTGCACAGTCTTTCCTCCGAGCGTAGCGGCTATAATAAAATCGGTTGAACCACGCGTTATAACATCTTTCGCAGTACCGATAAAATTCCCAGTATTATCAAAGATTTTACAAGAAATTATGTCCGATATAAACCATTTATTTTCCTCTACGGGAACGTCTTGTTTGTCTGCGTAAAGATTTTTATCACGGAAAAGCTCAGCCTTGTTTCTATCCGCAATTCCCTTAAAAACGATGTACACGCCGTCTGCGATTCTGACCGAAACAGGCGTATATTCCTCATCATCAATATAAAAGGATTTTATATCCTTGAGGATTTCGGGCGAATCACAAAGAGGAAGAATTTTCAATTCTCCCTTTATGCCCTGCGGTTTGATTATCTTACCAATTAAAATTTTATCCATAAAGCCGCGTAATACGAAAAAATCCTGCGAAAGCAAAACACCCGACGATATCGCCAAAAGTCTGCCGCAAGAATTTTCTGAATCTGAATAGTATTCCGCGAAGGAAAATTTTCCCCCGCGAACAAAAAGAAATTAAACTTCTTCGTGAGATTTAATTTCGATATTGTATTTCTTCTCGCCCTTCTTCGTACCTGCTTTTACAAGCGTGCGGAGAGCTTTTGCTATCTTGCCTTGTCTGCCGATAACTTTGCCCATATCGCTTTCGTCGAGAACAACGGTTACTTCGATAGAATCGTCCTTTTCCTCAACGCGATACTCAACCTTGTCGGGATATTCGGCAAACTGACCGACTACGTATTTAATCAGTTCTAACATTTTAACTCCTTAAATCAAGAAACCCTATGTAAAAGAGTTATTAGCCCTTCTTTTTCTTGGGGTTGGTCTTGGAGGGAGAAAGTTTTGCGGACTGCTCTATAACACCTGCTTTTACGAGCAAAGATTTAACGGTTTCGGTAGGCTGAACACCTTTTGCAAGCCATTCTTTTGCTTTATCAGCGTCAACAACAAGTTCAGCGGGATCGGTAAGCGGATTGTAGTGACCGATTTTGTCAATGTACATACCGTCACGAGCCTGTCTGCCGTCTACGACAACGATACGATAGAAAGGTGCTTTCTTATCGCCGAGTCTTGTAAGTCTCATTTTTACCATAATAATATCCTCCGATACTAAAAAATTTTAATTTTATTATTTCGCATTTACTGCGGAATTATTTGATTTATCAAAACCTGAAACCGCGTTTGTTTTTAAACTGTTTCATCATTTGTTTTGTCTGTTCGAATTGCTTTAACAAAGCGTTTACTTCCTGAACTGTAGTTCCGCTACCCTTTGCAATCCTTTGTTTTCTTGAAGAATTGAGAATTGACGGATCTCTGCGCTCCTTGATTGTCATCGAATAAATAATACCTTTTACTCTTTCGATGCGTTTTTCGTCTATTTGCGCGTCTTTCAGGTTAACTTTATTGCTGAACCCCGGGATCATGCCCATAATGTCTTTCAAATCGCCCATTTTTTTGATAGCGTCGAATTGTTCAAGGTAATCCTC
>CAKQLR010000085.1 GCA_934254725.1 uncultured Clostridia bacterium
ACGGATCTGCCCTTAAAAGGAGATACCGTTATCGGAAACGATGTTTGGATTGGGCAAAATTCAGTGATTCTTCCCGGCGTTCACATTGGAGACGGCGCTATAATCGGCGCAAATAGCGTTGTCGGCAGTGATGTCGAACCATATACGATCGTTGTCGGAAACCCGGCAAGGAAACTGCGGAGACGTTTCGATGATGAAATGGTTGAACTTTTGACTGAATTCAAATGGTGGGATAAGAGCATCGACGATATCAATCGCCTTATTCCGATACTTACTTGCAGTGATATAGAAAAGGTCAAGACTGAAATCAAAAAGCAAATGCGCTGACAAATTAAGTTTTTGTCGGGTAAAAAGCAGCGAAAAAGTACTTATCGTCCGACACACTCTCGAAAACAGCCTAAAAAACGAGATTTTGTCGTACACACACATAAGCGGTCTATAAGTTTTCCTTGTAGACTGTCTTTTTTTATTTTAATGTCTGAAAAAATAGATTTTTGGGTGTATTTAAAATGAAAATATATGAAGTAAAAGACAGAAATAAACTGTTAACGGATTTACTCTTGGATATTTGGGAGCGTTCCGTCCGGGCAACACATCTTTTTCTGTCGGATGCGGAAGTGAAAAATATAAAAGAATACGTGCCGCAGGCTTTTGTTGCCGTAGAACATCTGTTTATTTGCGAAAACGATTTCAATGAGACTGTTGCTTTCATGGGAACAACAGATAAACGTTTGGAAATGCTCTTCGTTTCGCCGGAGGAAAGGGGAAAAGGTATCGGAAAGCAGCTGCTTTGGTATGGCATAAAAAATTACGGTATTCGTGAAGTTACGGTAAACGAACAGAACCCGCAGGCTGTCGGCTTTTACGAGCGCTCGGGTTTTGAAACTTATAAACGAACCGATTTTGACGAAGCGGGGAACCCGTACCCGCTTTTGTATATGAAACTGATTTAATAGTTCGGTTTATTAAACGGGAATATCTATTTAATATTTTTTGAATAAAAAAAAGAGACGCTATCGAAAAATAGTGTCTCTTTTAAGTTAAGTAATTTAATTACTGCTGTTTAGAATTTTTAAGTCTTTTGTTGAAGTCGAGGATAACGATAGCGCCGCTTATGCTGGTAAGGAAGCTTACACCTGCAACGATGAAAGTGATTGCGCCTGTGCTACCCGCTAACATACCTACGATATCGCTGGGAATGCCCATTTCGCCGAGTGCCGCAATTAAAGCTGTAAGGGTTAAGTAAGATACGATGGTCTGAAGAAGAGCGATAACAGCCTGAATAATCCAGACGATAGCTGCGAACGAACCCGCTTTCTTTTCTCTTACGGACTTGTTTTCGTTAATATCCAAAGCAACTACAAGCGTTTTCTTGATAGAGCTGAAGCAAATGATCATAAATACGAAGCTTACGATACTAGTTAAAAGGGTTATAACCTGTAACGTAATTCCGTAGAAAATCAACATTACCGCAGAACCGATTACACTTAAAACAAAGTTAATTATATAAGGTATTTTAATTAGCTTTAAGCCTGCGGTGCTGAGCTTCTGCCCTTTTGCTTTGATAAATGTTACCCAAAGACCTACAACCATAAGAACGTCGAGGATTAAAGTGATAAAACCGCCGATGTTAAGAGTAAGGACGTCGCCCGTAAGACTTGCAACAAGATTTACGGAGCTTATAATTGCAAATATAAGCATGAATATCGAGCTTGCGGACTTAAAGAACGCGTCTTTTTCGGCTGGGCTTGCGGGAATTGCAGCGGGTGCAGCGGGAGCTACGGGTTGCTGCGGAGCAGGTTGATAACCATAAGGCTGCTGCGGTGCTTGCTGATATCCATAGGGCTGTTGCGGTGCCTGTTGATAGCCGTAAGGCTGCTGGGGCGGAACCTGTTGGTACCCATAGGGTTGCTGCGGTGCCTGCTGATATCCATAGGGCTGCTGAGGCGGTACCTGCTGGTATCCGTTAGGTTGTTGAGGCGGAACTTGTTGGTATCCGTTTGGTTGCTGAGCTTGTTGTTGATTGTTTTCAATGTCGCTCATAGTTACTCCTCCATATATTATAGAATTAAGTCATCTTTGACTCACGCTTTTTATTATAATAATTCGATTTATGGATGTCAAGCAATATAAATAAAAATGTTAAATTTTTGTTAACAAATGTGTTATATTAACATAAGATTGCTTCTTGAAAACACCGAATAAAGGTTTGAGACTAAATTCGTTTGACATCATAATAAAAAAAGTGTATATTCAGTATATTAAATTTAGGCTTATGTTTTTAGCCGTGCATGAGGTAAAAATGCTGTATTTTATTTATTACGGTAGTATGATCATTCTTATTCCCGGAATAGTGTTTTCGATAGTAGCCCAGATTTTGATTATGGTCAGATATTCAAAATATTCAAAAATCCAAGCTAAATGCGGAATAACGGCTTCCGAAATGAGCAGAAAGCTGCTTCAGTCGTATAACTGTTACGGTGTGTCGGTAAACCCCGTTTCGGGTAAACTTACGGACAATTACAATCCTAAAACGGATATATTGTCTTTGTCCGAGGGCGTTTTTGACAGTTCGAGTATAGCGGCTCTCGGTGTTGCCGCTCACGAATGCGGTCATGCCTGCCAGAAATACAGCGAAAGTTTCCTTTTAAAGCTCAGAAGCATATTGGTTCCTATTACCAACATAGGAACGCGCCTTGCGGTACCTCTTGCCGTTATCGGCGTTATTCTGGAGCTTATCATAAGCGAAAGCGGTACTAACGCGGGGACTGTCATAATAGCTATCGCGTGCGTGTTGTACTCGTTAAGCACTATATTCGCGCTTGTTACGTTGCCTGTTGAGTTTAACGCTTCCCACAGGGCGCTGAAAATGCTGAAAGAACAAAACTTTTTAGACAGGAAGGAACTTGTCGGAGCGAGGAGGGTTCTTTCCGCCGCTGCGATGACTTATATTGCCGCACTTCTTATGTCGCTTCTTTATCTTTTGAGATTTTTAGTGATACTTGCGGGCGTAAGAGGGAAGAGGAAGAAGTAAAATCTTGTTCGGCGGCTCACATATAAATATATTCATAAAAGCTTTTGCATTGTTACGCAAAAGCTTTTTTCATCGAAAAAATTTTTTTTCACAAATTTTAAAAAATCCTATAAAAACACTTGCTTTATTTTTTATAATCTGTTATATTATATAAGCATTCCGTTGTGGGAGCATAGCTCAGTTGGGAGAGCATCTGCCTTACAAGCAGGGGGTCATAGGTTCGAGCCCTATTGTT
>CAKQLR010000086.1 GCA_934254725.1 uncultured Clostridia bacterium
ATTTTAGAAGCCGTGAGTTATCGTTTGCTCGATAAGGGCATATTGTAGTAATCGGCGGCAGATGCGTTACTGTCAACGGATAATTCGACAGAAAAAGCAATAAAACAAAAGATGATGAGAAAATATTCGGATGACGAAAGAGCTATAATCGTTTTGGATTCATTTGTAGGTCTTTCCAAGGAACAAAAGCTCCGGGTGCTTCAAAGCGTGCCGCGCCCGTCCGCTCTTTTAGACGGTGTTTGCGAGGAGCTTTTTGAGGGAAACAAAAAGATAAATGAGGCTACGCTTAAAGGCTTGAAAGCTTTGTTTGCTTCGGGTGCGGTTAATCAAATTATATCCGAGCTTGAAAAGAACGGAATTGAGGCGATTACCTGCATTTCGGACGACTTTCCCGATAAACTGCTGGAGATTCCAGCTCCACCTATAATTTTATACTGCAAAGGAAATACAGAACTTCTAAAATCGAAACATGCTTTTTCGATAGTCGGCAGCAGAAAAACTTTGCCGGAAGTTTTGGCGAGAACGAGAGAGTTTGCCGAAAACCTTTCCAAGGAAGGCGTAACGCTCGTTACGGGACTTGCGGAAGGCGTCGACGCAGAGGTAATAAAGGGAGCTATAGGCAGTTCAAATATAATTTCCGTTTTGCCGTGCGGATTTAAGCATGTTTATCCGGAATTTCACTTTAAACTGTTTGAAAGGGTATGCGAAAGCGGGCTTGCCGTTTCCGAGTATAATCCGGACGTAGTATGTAAGCCTTATTTCTTTCCCGAAAGGAATAGAATAATAGCCGCTGTAGGCGACGGCGTTTTGGTTACAAGCGCGGGCAGAAAGAGCGGTACGAGTTATACTGCAGACTTTGCGAACGAATACGGTAAGAGCGTTTTTGCTTTTCCGTACAACATAGGCGTGCCTTCGGGCGAAGGTTGTAACGCCATGATAAAGGAATACGCGCTGCTTTGCGACAGTGTGGAAGATATTTTTTTCCATTTGGGTATAACGCGTACAAATAAAATGAAAAAACAGCCTCTGAGTGAAATTGAAGCAAAGGTATTCGCTATTATAAAAGAGGGTGAAATTCATATTGACGAGCTTATAGCAAAGACGGATATGAAAGTTTTTGAGCTTACTCCCGTACTTTCTATGTTGGAAATAAAAAAATACGTGGTAAAAAACCCGGGGAACAGTTATTCTTCGGTTAAATAAAACAGAAGCCGCACGGAAAACGTGCGTTCATTCGGGTAATAATCATTTACCGAGCGATAGGAGGATTACATTTCAATATGCAACTCATAATTGTAGAATCGCCGTCAAAAGCAAAAACGATTGAAAAATATCTTGGCGGAAAATACAAAGTGGATGCGAGCGGCGGGCACGTAAGGGATTTGCCCGAAAAGAGAATAGGTGTTAACATCAACAAAAATTTCGAAGCGACTTACGAGATAAGTCCCGATAAAAAACAAGTTATAAAAAGGCTTTCGGAAAAGGCGGCAAAAGCAGATAAAATTTATCTCGCAACCGACCCGGACCGTGAGGGAGAAGCTATTTCCTGGCATTTAAGGGAAGCTTTAAAATTGGATAGAGAAAAGACATACCGTATAGAATTCAACGAGATAAGCGAGCAGGCGGTCAAGAACGCGCTCGAACATCCGAGAGATATAAATATGAATTTGGTTGATTCTCAGCAGGCGAGAAGAATTCTCGACAGACTTGTCGGTTACAAGCTTTCGCCGCTTCTTTGCAAAAGAATTAAGCCGAGTCTTTCGGCGGGCAGAGTTCAATCGGTAGTTTTGCGTCTTATCGTGGACAGAGAAAGAGAAATTTCCGCGTTTGTTCCTCAGGAATATTGGAATATAAACGCAACGTTGTCCGGCGAAAAGCCCCCGAAGTTTAAAGCGTTATTGCAGCTTAAACCCGCAGATAAGGTAAAAGCGGACGAAGTTTTGTCTAAAATAAACGGGGCGGATTTTATAGTAAAAGACGTTAAGAAGTCCGTTGTATCTCAGCATGCGCTTCCGCCGTTTACCACGAGTATGCTTCAGCAGGACGCGTCCAATAAGTTTTCTATGACGTCTCCGCAAGTAATGAAGCTTGCTCAGGATTTGTACGAGGGTATGGAAACGCCGGAAGGTCATATCGCTCTCATCACTTATATCCGTACCGATAGTACCAGGGTTTCAAAGGCGGCACAGCAGAGTGCTCTCGAATATATAAGGGAGAAATTCGGCGACGAATACGTTCCCGCAAAGCCGAACGTTTATAAGGCTAAAAAGAACTCTCAAGATGCGCACGAGGCGATTCGTCCTATAGACTTATCTCGCACGCCCGAAAGCGTCAAGAAAATTCTCAGCCGTAATCACTATAACCTTTATAAGCTTATTTACGAACGTTTTATAGCTTCGCAAATGGCGGACGCTAAATATAATGGCGTTCACATCGAAATCGATGCAAACGGTTACGTTTTCAAAACGAGCGGCAGAACGGTACTTTTCAACGGTTATACCGCCGTTTATGCGGATTATAAAAAGGACGATGAAGAACAAAACGGAGACGGAGTTGTTCTTCCAAACATAGAAAAGGGCGACAAACTTAACCTTATTTCGCTTGATCCCGAACAAAAATTTACCAAACCGCCGATGAGGTATACGGACGCTTCGCTCGTAAAAGCGATGGAGGACAAGGGCATCGGCAGACCTTCTACGTACGCTTCTATTATTTCCGTTCTTTCAAAGAGGAAGTATACGGTAAAAGACGGTAAGTTTATTGTTCCTACCGAGGTTGCATACCAGATGACTGATATGCTAATGAAGTATTTCAGCGACATTATGGACGTTTCGTTTACTGCAAAAATGGAGGATTCGCTTGACGAAATAGAGGACGGCGGCAAGGACTGGCATAAGCTTATTGCCGATTTTTACCCCCCGTTTGCGGAAAAACTCGCTTTTGCTACTCGCGACGGAGACGAAGTTACCGATATAGTCTGCGAAAAATGCGGTAGCGTTATGATAAGAAAATCCGGCAGATACGGTAAATTCCTTAAATGTTCCAATGCGGAATGCGATAATATTCGTTCGGAAAACCAGGAGGTTTCCGACGTAAAATGCGATAAATGCGGAGAGTTTATGATAATTAAAACGGGCAAATACGGAAAGTTCCTCGCTTGCCCCAATTATCCTAAATGCTCTAACATTAAACCTTTGGACGAAGTGATTTCGGACGAAAAATGCGAAAAGTGCGGAACCGTTATGTCCATAAAAA
>CAKQLR010000087.1 GCA_934254725.1 uncultured Clostridia bacterium
AAAGCAATTAGCTTAATTTTTTTAACACTACAACAATTGTGTGAAAAACAAGGTAATTCAATCAAATAACTTAATTAACGTAACAGCTAAATTAAATTAGATAGAATGAATAATAACATGAAGAATGTTATAAAAATCACAAATAATGTCAAAATTGACCTAAAAATGTGTTATTTTTGAAAAAATCACATCATTTCAAGTTGATATTCGGGGTACCGTCGTGGACAAACAGATAGAAAATTGACCTAAAAATGTGACGTTTTTGGCCAAAAATGAACAAAAATCGATCGCAAAAATTGTAGTTCACAATTAATTACATAAATAAAGCTACTAACTTAATTTTTTTAACAACTGAAAAATTAGACAAATATAGCATGTAAAGCAAATTGCTAAATTAACACCGTTAATTACAACATATTGTAAAAAATAATTTATGTTAAGCAATAAGCTTAATTTAATGCAACATGCAATTAAAACGAGTTATGATAAGCAAATAAAGCAACGAGCTTAACTGCGTAATTACAAAAGATGATGCAAAATGATCGAAGTCCAAACTAAATGATTACTACGAGCACATTTTTCAATACAACAAGAATTGATGATTGACATGTTTTACTAATTAAGTAAATAAATCTTCTAGCTTAATTAATAATAATCAATCAAGAAGGTACAATTGACTTACCCTCGACCTTTGCAGAATCCGCGGGAAACAACACCACCAACAACATCTTGAACTGCTCCTCACCGAAAACAGAATGCGGTATGTTGGCAGGCATAACGATGCTCTCGCCCTTATTCAATACATAAGGTATTCCGTCAATGCAGAACTTTCCCTTCCCTTCGAGTACGGTCACGAACGCATCACCTCTGGAGGCATGCGAACTTATCTCCTCACCTTTATCGAAAGCGAAGATAGTGATACTAACAGAATTATTCTGAACGATCGTTTTACTGACGACCTGTCCCGGAAGGACCTGTACTTGGTCCGCGACCCTGAACATTTCCTGCAATGGGATGTTCTTTACGATAGACATGATTTCAAGATGGTTGCATAACTATTAACATTGTACCGTGAATTAGCGAAGAAATGGCACTGATAAGCACGATAGCAGCAATCGTTTTCATCTGCACGTATCTGTTCATCGCCGTCAACAAGACGCCTTGGTTCGAGATCAAGAGATCCTATGTTGCCTTGATCGGTGCTTCGTTGATGATCATAGTCGGTGCGATATCATTCACCGATGCCATCGATTCTGTGAACATGGATGTGATCATGCTATTGCTAGGCATGATGCTTCTTGTCGCAGGGTTGGAGTACACAGGATTCTTCACACTCCTATCGAATTTAATGGTCAAGCAATCCTCATCGAAAAGGAAGATGCTTGCGATCGTGATGCTGACATCAGCGATACTCTCTGCCGTCGCATTGAATGATGCTGCAGTCTTGATCCTTACACCCATCGTGATCAGATGCTGTCAGAAGACCGATGCGAACCCGATCCCTTTCCTTATAGGCCTGATGATGTCTGCTAACATCGGCAGCATATCCACTGCCGTGGGCAACCCACAGAATGCATACGTATTATCCGTCTCCGGGATGGATTTCATCACATTTTCGCTCTATTCCATCCCGATATCCATCGTTTGCATCCTTTTGACGTATGCGATCCTATTGCTCATATTCAAAAAGAGTCTCTACTCGAAATACGAATATCATATTGATGTTCGTGAGAATGAACGTCCGGTCGCTAAGAAACAAATGTACCTGATGATCACTGTGATGATTTGTACATTCGTCGGTTTCCTCTGTTCAGGCATCGGAGGATACAAGATTTGCATCGTATCGATGATCTCTGGTGCGATATCCCTATTGATAATCGCATCATCTGAGCCCAGATACACCATATGGGCCATCAAACACGTGGATTGGCATGTACTGCTGTTCTTCATCGGATTATTCGTCCTCATCGGCGGAGCATCGAATACCGGCCTGATATCCGACCTCTCATCATCCTTCCCTGGATTCCGCGAAGGGGATTCTCTTTCGATTACATCATTATCGATATTCACTGTCGTATTGAGCAATATCGTTAGCAACGTACCTGCAGTGATGCTCATAACAGAGATGATCACAGATCCTACGACAACGATGCTGATAGCTCTCGCAGCATCATCCACATTGGCTGGTAACACCACATTGATCGGATCCGTAGCGAACATAATCGTCGCTGAAAGATCGGAGAATTACGGCATAAGGATCGATTTCTTCAAGTTCATGCTCGTAGGAATCGTCGTAACTGTCGTCACGATCGCAGCGATGATTCTGATGATCAACCTAATGTTTAATTAATTAAGCTGATAACTTAACTGAATTAATTAATTAAAATCACCAATCATCAACGATCCTTGTGACCTCATCGCAGAAGATGACATCCTTCCTCTTCTCGATACATCTGATCCTGTAATCCTCTCTTTTCGATTCAGGCATGTCATCCAGATTGAGGTAGATGTCGATGATGTCGTGATACGCATGTTTATGCCAACAATCCTGCTTAGGGCTGTTCTCTATCTCTTCCTTGATGTTGACACCATGGAGTACACTCATGATCTTGAAACCCTCTCCAGCTTCTGTGATTATCAGTGCGATGGCAGGAACATTCGGCAATTCATCCCTACCTAATACGTATGGACCGTCGAATTTGAGCCCGTCTATCTGAATCGTCTGCATAGGACAGAATATGTGATAAGGGTACTTAATGAGAGGGTATCACGAACGATACTCAACTCACGATCTTGAAGCCCTGGTCATCCCTTTCGCAATCATAGCTGATGTGCTTATCATCGAGTATCTGAAGGATACTCTTCACGTGAAGTCCGATACCGACGTTGAGGAACTGATTCTCGACCACCCTCTCACCCTTCTCATTGACAGCTGTAGGGGAGAATCCCAAGGGCATGTGGGCAGTACGGACCTGCATACCTGCTATGTAACCATTCTTATCGAATATAGGGCCTCCAGACTGTCCCTTCATACCCGGCGTTGAGGTCTCTATGTACAATTTGTCATAATTGCCGACATTGCTCTTTCCAGAGT
>CAKQLR010000088.1 GCA_934254725.1 uncultured Clostridia bacterium
TAACCGTTACCGCAAACGATCCGGCAGAAGGCAAAGAGTTCAAATGTTGGAAGGACGAAAGCGGAAAAATCGTAAGCGCCGACAAGAGTTATACCTTCAAGGTATCGGGAGAAAAAACCCTTACGGCTGTATATGAAGATAAGTCTTCGGGCGGCGGCGAAATCACCCCGCCTGCTAAAAAGGACGGACTTTCGGGCGGACAGATTGCAGGTATCGTAATCGGTTCGGTAGCGGTCGCAGGAATCGGCGGATTTGCTGTTCTTTGGTTCGCTGTCAAGAAAAAGACGTTTGCGGATTTAATCGCAGCAATCAAAGCATTGTTCACCAAAAAGAAATAAGATGAACTAATTACATCGAGCCGTTCGTAGTCAATGCGGACGGCTCTAATTCTAAAAGGCGATATTTTGATTTACAGGAGCGGATATGGCTAACGAAAACAATAAAATCAAACTGCTTCTTTTGTGGGATATGTAACTTTATCGGCAGACAGAAAAACGCCGTCCTTTGCTTTTGCGGAGGACGGCGTTTTTTAATGCTTTCAGACTAATAAAAAGATTTCGGGTCTGACGTATTAACAAATAGGTACGGTTTATTTGTTGTGTTTTAATCGGTAGTCGTTGGGCGAAGAATTTACGTATTTTCTGAATACATTCGCGAAATGCCCTTGCGAAGAGAAGCCGAGATAGGCGGCGATTGCCGAAATCGGCTTGTCGGTGTATCGCAGAAGTCTTTTACCTTCTTCGATTTTTTCTTTCAATACAAATTCGGTAAGCGTCATTCCCGTTTCTTTTTTGAATTTTACCGCCAAATGCGTTCTTGATATGAACATTGCTTTTGACAGCGCGTCTATATCCACAGGCTCGGATAAATGCTTTTGTACATAATTTGCGATATCGGTCAATAATTTTGTCGGAGTTTTGCCGAGTCTTAATTTTTCGACTCGTTCCGTATAATCGAACACCATATGATATTGCAAATTTTCGATCGATTCCACCGAAGAAAGCAATTCGTTTTTCTGAATGTACGCGTCGGATAAAGAAAGGGCGTCGTTTACGTCCATGCCGCCGCGGATGGCGGAACGGGAAACTAACGTCGTCGTCACGATAAACGTGTTTTTCAGTTGCCGGAGCGCGTCGGAAGATAACATCCCCGGACGAACCGCGGGCGCGTTTTTCAACCATTCTTTGAGCGCTGCCGTATCACCGTGACGAACGAAATTCATAATCGTTTGTTCGAGCGCAAGCGTATTGTGAACGGCAGTGATATCCGGCTGCGAAAATTCGGTTTCGTTATAGCTTTTTTCGGTTTCGGCTGCCGTGATTTCTTCCGATAATCTGAATTGTTCTTCGTCGTAAATCGTTATATCCGCAAGCGATAATTTTTCGCCGTTCAACACGAAATTCATAGAACACAATGTTTGCAGAACGCTGTTCAGCGGCATAGAGACAAGGCTTTCCATCGCCGCGATAAAGTTTTCCGTTTCGTCCTTAGGAACGTCGCACTCGAAAGCAAGTTCGTTCAGGTCGGTTTTGTTTGTCGTCCATTGCCGCGAAGGACCTAAAACAATCTTGTATTTTCCCGAATTTACCACACCATAATAATGAAACCGCGGCGTGATAAAATAGCCGATATGATCCGGAATTTGCAGGATTTTATCTTCATATGGAACAATCGGATCTTTTGGCAGGTTTTCAAGGGAATAGTAAAAAATCTGCTTGCTGTTTTTATAGATTCTGATCGGTATTCCAGCAAGATTGCCTATTGTCGTGCAAAGATATTGAACGTCTTCGATTTTCATAAACTTCTCTCCGAATGGTATAATCAATACAATTATAAGCAAAAACGAACAATTATGCAAGCAATTAAATACAAAGTATGGTATTATTTAACTGCAAGATGAAAAGGAGTATCATATGGAAGATATTTTGAAACTTTTACGGGAATTATCTACCGAAGAAAAAGCGGCGTTGGTTGCGGGTACGGATTTTATGTTCACGAATCCCGTACCGAGGCCGGGTATTCCGCAAGTCCGCATGTCCGACGGCCCGCACGGATTAAGAGTTCAAAAGCAGGGCGGAGATAACGGCGTTGCCGGCAGCGAGCCCGCAACGGCATTTCCCACGGCGGCTCTTACCGCTTGCGGCTGGAACGAAGATAACCTTTATAAAATGGGCGAAGCAATCGGCGAAGAGGCTTGCCACTATGGCATAAACGTCGTTTTAGGTCCGGGGGTAAACATCAAGAGAAATCCGCTTGCAGGCAGAAACTTCGAGTATTTTTCTGAAGACCCGCTGATTGCCGGCAGAATGGGTGCGGCTGAAATCAAGGGCATACAGAGTAAAGGTGCAAGCGTTGCGCTTAAACACTTTGCTTTGAACAACGCAGAAAATTATCGGTTTATGGGCGACAGCGTTTGCGACGAACGCGCAATGAGAGAAATCTACTTAAAGGCGTTTGAAATAGCCGTAAAAACTGCAAAACCCGAAACGGTAATGTGTGCTTATAACAAGATTAACGGCACGTACTGCTGTCAGAATAAGTGGCTTTTAACCGACGTTCTGAGGAAAGAATGGGGCTTTTCGGGACTCGTTATGACCGACTGGGGCGCGACTCACGACCGCATCGAAATGCTGAAAGCCGGGCTCGATCTCGAAATGCCGGGCGATACGGCAATCTGCCGCAAATGGATTATAGACGGGATAAAATCGGGAGAACTTACCGAAGAAACTCTCGATAAAGCGGTAGAAAACGTGTTGAAACTCGTATATAAACACGCGGGGCGAAAAACCGAACAAGCCGATTTCGCCGCGCACGACCTTTTAGCCGAAGAAATTGCGGAGGATTGCGCCGTTTTAATGAAAAACGACGGAACGTTGCCGCTTTCCGCCGAAAAAACATATTTTGTAGTCGGCGAATTGTTTGAAAAAATGCGTTATCAGGGCTCGGGAAGTTCGATGATAAATCCCACATTTCTGACAACTCCGAAAAACGCTTTCGATAAAGCGAGCGTGAAATACGAGTACCATAAAGGCTATAAGGA
>CAKQLR010000089.1 GCA_934254725.1 uncultured Clostridia bacterium
AGGGGAGTGGCTCAACGGTAGAGTAGCGGTCTCCAAAACCGTAGGTTGCGTGTTCGAATCGCGTCTCCCCTGCCAATTTGCGTTTACCATTACGGTAAGCGCATTTTTATTAAAATTGCTTTTTGAGGTGTTTGCGTGAAACAAGTTACTCTTTATACGGACGGCGCTTGCTCCGGCAATCCCGGCGCAGGCGGGTACGCCGCTATTTTAAAATACGGTTCGTCTGAAAAGACTATTTCGGGCGGGGAGCAGGAGACAACCAACAACAAAATGGAGCTAAAAGCCGTTATAGAGGGGCTAAAAGCCTTGAAAGAGCCTTGCTCCGTACTTGTTTACAGCGACTCCGCTTACGTGGTGAATGCGTTTTCTCTCGGCTGGCTTAAGGGGTGGATTGCTTCCGGTTGGAAAACCGCCGATAAAAAACCCGTGAAGAATGAGGAGCTTTGGCGTGAGTTGGTCGGGCTTACTTCCGTCCATCTCGTTCAGTTTAATAAGGTCAAAGGTCATGCCGATGACGAGCTGAACAATCGTTGCGACAAAATGGCAAGGGGAGAGGTCGAAAAAATACTTGCTTCGATGAAGCCCGCGGATATTCCGCAGAACGATGAAGCAATTCAATAATTTTTGTTTTGTGTGAAAATTATTAAAAAATGTTGACAATAAAGTGAAAACGTGCTATAATAGAAATATAAAAGTGCAAACGCACTATAATTGAAGATATAAAGGAGGGAAAAATACAATGAAAAAATTTTTATCTGTATTTTTACTGAGCTTAATAGTTATTGCTTCGGCTTTTTCTACCGGTTGTTACAGGCTTAAGGCGGCGAAAAAATCAGAAATAGCAGGCACTTACGAGCTTGTTCGCTATAGCCGGTCCAGCACCGGTGAAGACGACGAGGGCAATTATAAGGCAAAAAAGGGTATAGAAAGTTACCTTGTTATTTCCGAAGAGGGAAAAGGTTACTATATTTATAAAGACAATAACACGCCTCTTTATTGCGTAGAAACATCGGTTAATTTTATTGAGTCCGAAGAAGAACCCGGTAAGTACGAATACGTCGAAATGGATATGGAGGTTAAGCCTTTAGCTTCCAAGATGGGCTA
Source organism: uncultured Clostridia bacterium (assembly GCA_934254725.1). Taxonomy (GTDB): domain Bacteria; phylum Bacillota; class Clostridia; order Christensenellales; family Borkfalkiaceae; genus RGIG3732. The sequence goes on from CAKQLR010000089.1 coordinate 1,105, forward strand.
TCGCAACGGGTATCTTAATATCGGCGTAATGGACTTTACTTACGTTGATAAGATAAAGTACGAGGGTATGCTTTATACCGACTACAAAAAGGTGAATAAAGACCAGAGTTTGTCGTATATTCTTAAGAAGTTCCCCGATATTTCCGTCTACAAGCGCGGCGAGTATGTTTATAAAGGATATTTTGACAGCTACGTAGAATGTGACGGCGTAGAAGATAGCGAAGCTCAGATTTTCGTTTACTATGTAATGAAGCTCGATACGCTGAACAAAAAGGCAAAAGCTTACTACATGTATAAAAGTGATATGCAAAAACAGGAAAAAGAGTTTGACCTTTCCGTTTCTATCGGTGCCGGCGCTTTTTCGGATGTTTACAAAATCGGCATTGACGGAAAAGTAACGGACGGCAGCGATCTTACAGTAAAGGACGGTTCACACTACAGTGTATATTTCTATCGTATGTTGAGAGAAACGATAGGCGAAACCGAGCGTGACGTAAAGCTTAATTTCTTTAAGTGCAGCGGCTTGACTGATGAAAATATAGACGAAAACATTGAAACGTATATAGAAAATTACAGATCTTCGCTTGAAAATAACGAACAGTAATTTAAGCGGTGAATTGTTAAACTAAGTGCAATACTTAGAAAGAAAAAACAAATAAATTTAAAGTTTTTATCCGGTGTTAATTAACGCCGGATTTTTTCTTTAGTCAATAAAAATATCCGCTTATGTTAAAGCGGATTATTTTTAGTGTGCTTACAAAAGCAACATTCCACGGATGTAAAAGCCGTCGGAAGGTTATTTTTCGCAAAAAAATACCATTTTTTGTTTTTTGCGTTTGCAAAACAAAAATAATGTGAAACGGAAAATCGCTTTTAATTCTCCAAGCCAAGCAGATAATCGGTGGAAACATTGAAGTACAGCGCGATGGCTTTCAAATAAGAAATTTTCGGTTCGTTAATTTCATTCTCCCAATTTGAAATCGCCGCGTCGGTGGTATTCAGCTCTTTTGCTAGTTGTTTCATTGAAAGCCCTTCGCTTTGTCGTAACTCTCTTAATCTTTGTGCAAATACTTTCATATCTGCATTATACCAAGAAAACTTAATAATTTGCTTGATACTAAGTTTTCTTAGTGATATAATTATACTAACGTAAAATTCAGGAGAAGTATAATATGTTTGAGGCGTTTAAAAAAATTTATTATAGCGGAGTAAAAGGCGATATAGTAAGGATTCCGAATAAAGAGCGCGGGGAACGCGTTTCCGACAGAACGGCAGGGCTTATAAAGGCTTTGGCGGGGAAGCATCCTAATGACAGAGATAAAAACGGGTATATGCCGTGTAATTATTTCGGGCTTAATCCCGTCAAGGATAAAACGGCGTATTCGTATACGTCGAGCTACACCGCTAGTTATGCCGGCGGAGGGGATTATAAAGTAAAAGGAAACAAAACGTATCACGGCGATTATATGGCGTTGGAAATTTGCGTCGGCGCTTCGGAAGAGGTTGCAAAAAATAAAAAATCCAACGTAAACAGATATTTAAGGGCGATCAATTGGACTCCGAGATCTTTCGGATTTTGGCTTTTGTCTATTTTATTAAGTTGCGTAATCGTCGGTTTGCCGCTTCTGGTA
>CAKQLR010000090.1 GCA_934254725.1 uncultured Clostridia bacterium
GGAGTTATAAAACCAGTAAAAAATGGAACATGTAAAATAACAGCAACGACAACAGATGGAACAAATTTAAGTGCAAAATGTAATGTTACATCAGAAGTTGAATATCAAAAAGGTGATGTAAATAAAGATGGAAGAGTAAATATAAATGATGTGCTATATACAATGAATAAATATATGAAAGGAGTATTAACAGAAGAAGAAAAAGAAATAGCAGAGGTAACAGGTGATGGAAGAGTAAATATGAATGACGTATATAGAATACTTGCCTATGCTATGGGAAAAATTTCTGGTTTGTAATAAATAAAAACAAATGAATTGTTAATTATATTAATAAACTCACTTTGCTTTTATTAATATATTTGGAGGCGAAAATATGCGAAATGCAAAAATGTTTGTTTTAATTTTATTTAGTTCTTTATTTGTGCTATTTGCAAGCACAAGCATATTTGCATCAAGTAGTTTGATAAATAAAGAATATAAATCGATAAATGTGTATGAAAAATTTGATATAAAAACAATACAAAATGTTTCAAGCAAAAAATATAACTATTCATCATCAGATAATGCTGTAGCAAGTGTAAATTCTGATGGAATTGTGATAGGTGAGAAAATGGGAGAATGCTATATAACTATAACTGATGATAATGGCAGTTCTTCCAAGCTTAATATTAGAGTTGGTTATTATAAAGGGATAGATGTTTCAACTCTTAATGGAGATGTAAATTATAATAGTATAAAATCTCAAGGAATAGATTTTGTTATGATAAGATCATCATATGGATGGTATGATAGTTATGATGCAGCTGCTGGAAAAGAGTATGGATTTCAGTATGATTCTAAACTATATAATAACGTAAAAGGTGCGGTTGAAAATAACGTTCCATTTGGAATATATCACTATTCCTATGCAAGAAATACAAGTGAAGCAGCATTAGAAGCAGAATATACTATTAATGCTCTTAAAAGTACAGGGGCATATGCGAATAGTATGTCTCTTCAAATTGCCTATGACGTTGAAGATAGTAAATATCAAGGTTCAATTGATAAGGAAACTTTAACAGATATTGTAATTACATATTGTACAAAAATAAGGGAAGCTGGATATCAACCAATGATATATGCAAATAAAAGTTGGTTTGTCGACCATTTAAATATAAATAGATTAAATTCATTGGGTTATGATTTTTGGTACGCTTTATGGCCAGGTGGAAATATTGATTTTTCAAACAAAATACAAATAGCAGATTCTGGAATTTACCCATTAATTTGGCAATATACAAGTAGTGGTAGTGTAGACGGGGCGAATACAAATTCTGGAAGAGTAGATCTAAATGTAATGTATATGAAAGAACAAGTAAAACTTACTTTTGTAAGTGATGGACAAGTTGTTGAAGAAAAAGGAATTGATAAAAATTCATCTACTACATTTCCAGAAGTTTCAAAAAAAGGATATTCTTTTGTAAAATGGATAGATAGTAATGGTAATACTTTAACAGAGCAAACAAAATTTAATTTAAATACAACAATTACAGCTGTGTATGAATTAAGAGAATCTAAAAAGGGTGATGTAAATAGAGATGGGAAAGTAAATGTAAATGATGTACTATATACAATGAATAAATATATGAAAGGGGTATTAACAGAAGAAGAAAAAGAAATAGCAGAGGTAACAGGTGATGGAAGAGTAAATATGAATGATGTATATAGAATACTTGCTTATGCTATGGGAAAGATACCTAGTTTATAATAAACACAAAGAGTAGATTAGTTTTATACTAAGCTACTTTTTTAAATGTAATAAAAACGTAATATTTTTGCAACTAAAATGTTAGAATAAATAGAGTTTAAAATATTGTTTTATGCCACAAAAAGATGTATACTAAAGTTGCTATGTATAAAAATGTAAAAATAAGTAGAAAAGAAGAGAGGAATGTAGTATATGAAAAAAGTTTTAAAGAAATTATCATTATTAGTACTAGCATTAGTGTTGGTCTTAGCAATAAAAGATAAAACATATGCAGCAACATATGGTGATTTAACATATGAAGTACAAGATGATGGTACAATAAAAATAACAGATTGTGATACAAGTGTATCTGGAGAACTAACAATACCAGATACTATTGAGGGAAAGAAAGTAACAAGTATAGGAAGTTGGGCTTTTAAGGACTGTAGCAGTTTAACAAGTATAACAATACCAGAAGGAGTAACAAGTATAGGAAATTATGCTTTTGAGGAATGTAGCAGTTTAACAAGTATAACAATACCAGATAGTGTAACTAGTATAGGACAAAATGCTTTTGATAATTGCGAAAAATTAGCCAATATAACAATACCAGAAGGAGTAACAAGTATAGAAAAGTATGCTTTTTATGGCTGTAGTAGTTTAACAAGTATAACAATACCTGATAGTGTAACAAGTATAGGAGACAGTACTTTTTGCGGTTGTAGCAGTTTAGAAAGTATAACAATACCAAACAGTGTAACAAATATAGAAAAGTATGCTTTTTATGACTGTAGTAGTT
>CAKQLR010000091.1 GCA_934254725.1 uncultured Clostridia bacterium
CGGCAATAATTGCAAGGACGATCAGAACGTAAACAGTAACTCCGAGTGTTGTTTTTGTTGCTTTTCTTGCACTCATAATTTACCTCCTTTCGTCTGTAGCGTTGGTCAAATGTTGACCGTAGACTTGTTAAGACTTACGCTTTTAACCGAGGTGACGAGCCAAACTTTTACCGTTTCGGACAGTCCGCTTACGGTATCTTTTACGGTAATCGTAAAATAACACGAAGGAAGAGCGGCTATGTTTGCCTTACTGTTGGTTTCAAAGTCTTTACCGCCGGTTAATCCGTATTCGTCCTCGAAAACATATCTGCCTTTATATGTCGTTCCGGTAAAATATTCGGTATCGTTTACCATTTCGTCATAATAGCTTTCAACAACAACGGTGCCGGTTTTCACGGTAAGAGTCGTTCCCGAAATGGTAGCCGAAGTAATGAACTTGTTTACAATGTCGGACATTTTTCTTTTCGCCATATTGGAGAAACTTCCCATACCGCTGCTTCCGTCAACAAATTCGTCGCCGAAATACAATTCTCCTACACCGCCGAGCGTGACAGTAAGATTTTTACTGCCGATCGTGTTGAAGACGTTTCCGAGATTTACGGTAAAGTTGTAAGTCTTATTCGTGCCGAGTTGATAGTAATTGCCCCTATTCGTATCACTAATCGGGTTCAGAGAGCTGTTAGTGATACTTATCGTGCTTGCAACGCCTACAAACGAAACCGTACAGTTCGCCGTAAAACCACCGTCGCGAGTGGTAACGGTAACAATGATTTTATCTCCGCCGAAAGCCTTTTTACAAGAAATCGTGGCGGTAAGCGATCCGTCGGAATCTTGCGTTACGGTAACGTAATCGGTTACGGCTTCCTTGCCGTGAGTGGGAGCAGCTCCCCAAGCGATAGAATAATCTACCTGTTGGTTTGCCGCGTCCCACGGCGTAACGGATGCCTGTATCTTTACGTCAACCGTTTGTCCGTTTGCTTGCGCGGCTGCGAGTGTTTTTGCCGTAAAGGCCATAGCTTTTGGCAAATTGTAAACCTTAGGTTCCGAGTATTCGAAATCGGGTTCGTCGGGTATTTCTGCCGTAGAAACGGAAGGCGCATTATTCTTTACCGAATAGCAAATGCCTATAATCCCTGCGGTGAGAATGGTAAACACGGCAAGTAAAATCGCCGTAATTTTCAATACTTTTTGTTTCTTTGTATTAGTCATTTATTGTCCTCCTGAAATTATTTTTTATATACGCTTTTAAGCGTTCTTACGAACAGGTCGGTAATCAAATACATACCTTGCTCGTTAGGGTGTAAACCGTCGCTCGTGTATTTTTCGTATTCGTATCCGTCGATTGCGGCAATGTCTACCACGCGGCACTTGAAATACTTTGCAATACTGCGGATGGTATCGTTGTACTTATCCATAGTCGCGGTATCTTTGTTCGTGCCGTTATACGGAAGCGTGAACACATACACGTCGGCTTTACCATACTTTTGCGTTATCTTATGCAACGTAATTGCGTATGCCTGAGCAAAGTTTTCCGGCGTAATATATCCGCTTTCTTTTGTGTAAACTTCGGATAGTTCTTTGAATGCGCCGAGTTCGACGTTGTTATCGAAGTCGTTTACGCCCATATACACGGCAATAATATCGGGGTTAGTACCTTTATTGTTGCCTGTATTGTCATGAAGTTCGGTCGCGCGTTTATCGTAAGCCGCTCCGTTACCGTTGGTAACCTTTGAACCGGACCACGAATTGTTTACGAGAAGATTCATACCCGTACTGTCAACCGCTTGCTTCCACCAAGTTTTTTCGGCTTTGTCTATTTCGTACTTCGGATAGAACACCGCATTGTCCTTGATATTCGTATTTGCGTTTGTTCCGTCGTTGCTGATGCCGCCGAAAGTGGAAATACTGTCGCCGAGAATAGAGATGTTTTTACCTTTAAGATTTACAACGTCGTCCGTCCAGATCGAATAGAAAATACTTTGAGTCGTTTGCTCACGCCCGGACTTCGTAAGGTCGAAAACAAAAGGCAATTCCGCTCCGTCGGCATACTTACATACGACGGGATCGTCCGCTTTCATAAATGCAAGCGTTTCGTCTGCTCCGACGTAAATAAATTGGTCGGAAAGGTCTACCGTAATCCACTTGTTTACGGTTGTCGAAGTAATTTCTTCGCGCGGAATATGTACCTTATACGTTTTTTCGGTGCCGTCCGCAATTTTACCGCCGGCTTTTACGACGTCGGATTTAATTACCCACAGCGTAAAATATTGATTGTCGTCAACAGCCGTAACCGTACCTACGGGCGCGGCAATTTTGGTAATACGTTTGCCGGAAAACAGTTCCGTATCCTTGTAAGCATACGGGGCAACGGACATATTATCCGCGCGTGAAAGAGTACTCAGCGGATGTTCTTCCTCGAACTTTTCTCCGAAAGTAGCGTTATATTGAATTTCGGCAGGTTTTACGTCGGTTTTGTCTTTATGCACGAAAAGGAC
>CAKQLR010000092.1 GCA_934254725.1 uncultured Clostridia bacterium
GCAAAACCGCCCACGTTTGAAAAGCAATCAAGCACCGTTTTATCCTTGATGTACCTACGAAGATTATACCTGTTTTCCTTTTGATCGAGAAAATATCCCGTTTTTTGACCGTTTTCAAGGTCAACAAACATCTTAACACCGTTCTCGTCAATGATAACAGGTCCTTCGACCTTTCCGCGAACAACGCCTTTGAACTGAGGTAAGCCCTCTTTCTCTCTTACGGAAACGTCGCTTCTCTCGTATATTCCCTTCGGAGTAAAAATCTCTTCGAGAATATCAAAAATCATCTGCTTCCGTACTTCCATACCGAGAGTTAAAATCTGTACGCACAGGTAATCGCCGTATTTATCGACGATAAGCCCCGGGAGCAAATCGTTTTCACCGAATACAACCCTGTAATTATCGTCGAATCCAAGGTCCTTTCTTAGATTATTTGCGTTAATAATTCTGTTTTTGAAAAAATCATTATCGATAGTCTCGTCACGGCGAGTGAGAATACGGACGATTATCTTTGAAAGATGATTTATATATCCGTAACCTATAAATCTGCCGTCATACGCACAGACCTTAGCGATACTCCCTTGCGCGTCCTTACCCTCGATTTTCAGAACCTCGTTAGCATAAACCCAGGGATGACCGAGCAATATTCTCTTTTCTTCATTCTTCTTTAAAGTCAGTACGTACATTTATTTACCTATAAAAAGCTTTTTGGAAATAACATATGTAAGCGAGGAATCCGGTTCGCTTAAATTAAACATTTCGTCGTCGGCGAAAAAGAAAATTTTACCGAACGTGCCAACCGCAACGTTTTTAAGGTATATGCTGCCGGTCGCAATCGGAACAACGTGCAGACAATCTATTTCTCCGAATTTCAAAGCAAAGGTAGTCTTGCCTTTAAAAGTAAGTTCTGCTTCTCTTATATCGTTTGTATCCGAGGAATCGCTACAAGCTTTATAAGAAACACTTACAAGTTTTGCTCCGTCACCGAACAAATCGAGTATTGTCGCTAACTCGTTTGAATTTTTAATCTCTGTATATTTCATTTTCAGAAAAATTCAGCCCACCGTACAAAAGTAAAGTGGGCTGTAATAAATTAGATTGTAAAAGAATTAGTTGTTACCGCCGAGAAGTTCAGCAATGGACGCGCCGCCTTCAGCGTCCTCGTTCCATTCTCTGATTTCATCGTCATCGGTCTTTTCTCTTCTGGGCTTTCTTTCACGAGCAGGTTTTTCTTCGCCATCGTGACCTTCGGCATTCTTTTCTCTTCTCTGTCTGGTAGGTCTTTCAAGTCCTTCCGGAACAGGCTGTAAAGCCTTGATAGAAAGCGTCATCTTTTCGTTTTCGGTATCGATGCCGAGGATCTTAACTTCAACTTCCTGACCAACCTGTACTGCAGTGGTAGGATCTTCAAGCCATTCGTGAGAAATCTGCGAAACGTGTACAAGACCGTCAACGCCTTTTTCAACTTCAACGAACGCACCGAACTTTGTAATTCTTACAACCGTGCCCTTAACTACGTCGCCGACATTGTATTTTTCACCGACAAGATCCCAAGGCTTGGGTTGAAGCTGTTTGTAACCGAGAGAAACCTTTTTCTTTTCGGTGTCGATAGAAAGAATTTTGAATTCGTACTCTTTGTTGAGTTCGAGAACTTCGCCGCAGTTTTTGATGTTAGTCCAGCTGAGGTCGGAAATATGAGCGAGGCAGTCGAAACCGCTTACGTCAACGAATGCGCCAAACTGAGCAAAACGAACGACAGTACCTTTGATGATATCGCCAACGGAAATAGCGGAGAAGAACGCTTCTTCTTTAGCGGCTTTAGCAGCGTCTCTTTCAGCCTTTTCAGCCTCAAGAATAACTCTCTGCGAAGCAACTATCTGTTTTCTTCTTTCGTTCTTTTCGATTTTTTCCATTTTGCATCTTAAAGTCTTGCCAACATATTTTTCAAGATCTTTAACAAAACCGATTCTGATCTGGCTGGACGGAATAAATACGCCGTAGCTGCCGATCTTACCGGTAAGCCCGCCCTTATTGAAACCGTCAACCGTTACGTTGAAGACATTGCCTTCTTCGATTTGTTTGATGGTTTCTTCTTCTTCCTTAAGCTGGGCAATGGCCTTTTCCGAAAGTTTAACGGGATTAAGACCAACTATCATAACTTCTATTTCTTCGCCGATTTTGTCTTTGTAATCGTCTTTATTGTATGCTTCTGTTATGAGCTCTTCTTTCGGGAGAACGATTTCTTTTTTGGTATTGTTGATGTAGAGTGCCAAGCCTTCGTCTGTTGCCGAAGAAATTGTTGCGGTTATTGTTTGACCCTTTCTGAATTTGGTGGACTGCTCGTCCATTTTTGCAACAGCTTCTTCCATTTCATTCAAAGCCTTAACTTCAGTATTATTCTCCATGTTTAAGAAAACCTCCTGTATGAGTTCGTGAGGAGACGACGCGCC
>CAKQLR010000093.1 GCA_934254725.1 uncultured Clostridia bacterium
AACGGAAAACTGACCGAAAAAGAATTAAAAAATCAAATAGACGCTTTTAAAAGGGTCGGCTACGGCGGCTTTTTTCTGCACGCCCGGGGAGGACTTGAAACGGAATACTTTTCCGAAGAATGGTTTTCTATGCTCCGCTATACCGCGGAGTACGGCTACTCTATCGGGCTTGAGGCGTATTTGTACGACGAAAACGGCTGGCCGAGCGGCTATGCGGGCGGAAGAGTTCCCCGTAAAAACAAAGCTTTTTGCCAAAGTTTTATGGAGTTTATCGCATATTCCGAAAAAGACACTTTAAGCAAGGACTGCGAAATTATAGCCGAATTTCAGTCGGAAAACCTTATTGCCGTAAGAAAATACAATATTTATTATACAAATCTTTTAGAAAAAAAGGCGGTCTCGGAGTTCATCGATTGCACTTACGAGCGCTATAAAAAAGAACTTGGCGACCTTTTCGGGAATGCAGTGAAAGGCATTTTCACCGACGAACCACAGCTGTCGAACTACGGCTATCCCGTTTACGACAAGCTGTTTGACGATTTTGAAAACGAATACGGTTATTCTTTAAAGGATAACCTTTTTAAAATACACACCGCCGACGGTTTCAGCAAGGTCAGATACGATTACAGGAAGCTTATCGCAAAGAAGTATTCCGAAACCTTCACCGGGCTGATAGGCGGTTGGTGCGAGCGGAACGGCTTGTTTTTCACGGGGCACATGGCTGCCGAGGATGGCTTATATTTTCAGTCCCAGACCCAGATAGACGTTATGCCCTCATACATGAATTTCACCGTCCCGGGCATAGACGTTTTAGGCAACAAATTGCCCACCCTCACCCTTTTAAAACAGGTTTCTTCGGTTGCCGAACAATTCGGCAAGAAAGCTGTCCTGGCGGAAACTTTCGGCGCCTCCGGGCATTTCGCCACGCCCGAAGAGCTTATAGACATCTGGTTTTATCAGGCGGCTTACGGGGTGAATACGGCGTGCCTTCACCTTTCCGCATACAGTCTTGCGGGGAGGCGCAAAAGAGATTATCCCCCCGATTTCTCACAAAATCTCGAGTATTTCGATAAATTGAACGGCTTCTGCGAGAGCCTTGAAAAGGTGGCCGGGCACTCGGGGAACGGCGAGCGAATCACGGATATTCTTGTTATTAACCCTATAGGGACGTTTTTCGGAAAGTACGCTAACATAAGGAAAATTTTACCCGAAGGCGAATGCACTTACAAGGACAGACTCGATTGGATGGGCGTAACCGAAGAGCTAAGTGAGGTGTCAGTAAACTATACCGTTTTACAGCGGATACTTGCCGAAACGGGGCTTGATTACCACTTGGGCGATGAAATAATTATGAACGAACACGCAAAGGTTTCACACGGGAAATTATCGCTCGGAAAGTATAATTATAAGACGATAATCATTCCGTACGGAGCCGTTCTCGACGAAAAGACCGCAGAAACGTGCCGCCGATTCGCTTTATCCGGAGGAAAACTGTTTTACGCAGGCAAACTCCCCGCGGTCGCTTCGGGCAAAAACGTCTTTACGGATCTGAGAGAAAAACGGTTACTACATCCGATTCCTTTAGAAAAAGAACGCTTTGTTTATGCGGCAAAGTGTTACGGACTTTTCCCCGCAATAACGATTTACGATTGCGATACAAGGCAGCCGGCGGAAGATATAATCGTTACCGCAAGACAGACAGAAAAGGGAAAAACAGTGTTTATATACAACAAGAACACTTGCAAAAAAACGCTGTTTTTGCGTGATAAAGACGGCGAATCGTGTTTTACGCTCGACAAAAGAGAAAACGCTGTTGTTATTTTAAACGAGCAAAGCGAGGTTTTTTACCCCGTTTCCGGCAGAACAGAAAAACTTTGTCGATCCGTAAAAACGCTAAAAACCGAGCTGAAAGAATTTAGCGCAAAAGCACATTTTACCTCGGACAATGTTTTGCCGATCGACGAGTGCGAGTGCTTTTTAAACGGAGAAAAAATTTTCTCGGGCTACTTTTCGGAAGCAAACGAAAAACTTTACTCGGAGCTTGCAAAAAGCGGCAAGGGAACGGTAAAAATTATATATAGATTCCAAACCGAAAGCGCGCCCGCCGAAATGTATATCTCGACAGAAAAGAGCGACGATCTGAAACGCGTTCTGCTTAACGGGCGCGTGCTTAATTTAAGCAAAAGGAATTTCCTTAGCTTTACGTCGGTTTACGATGCTTCGGGGCTTTGTACAGACGGCGTAAACGAGATCACTGCGGAATACTTTATAGACGCTTCCGGATTAAAACCGGAGATATCCGCATTTGAAACCGAAAGCAATGTTTTTTGC
>CAKQLR010000094.1 GCA_934254725.1 uncultured Clostridia bacterium
AATACGAAGAAGGAATCAATATAATCGTCGGCGGTAATAGTTTAGGTCGTGGCGTTACTTTTCCTATGCTCCAAACAATTTATTATTGCAGGGTATCGAAGAATCCGCAGGCTGATACTATGTGGCAACACGCAAGAATGTTTGGCTATGATAGAGATAAGAATATGATGCGCATTTTTATGCCACCCATATTATTTAAGTTGTTTTCAGATATCAACGCGACTAACAACAGCATTATCGCTCAAATTCAAAAACGCAAAGATTTTAATGATATCAAAATCTCATACCCTAAATCTTTACGACCGACACGAAAAAATGTATTGGACAATACTGCGCTATGTACATATTGCGGTGGCGTAAATTATTTTCCTTTTTCGCCCGCAAATAAAAGTATTTCTGTTTTAGACGGAATGCTTGAAAAATTTAAAGATACAGACAGTTATATCGTAAGCCTTAAATTTGTTAATTCGTTATTGGACGAAATAGTAAATGACGGCGACGATTGGGATTCAAAATCCTTTGAGGGTTTTATAAATTCGATTTTGGCTGAGAATCCATTGGCGCAAGCAAGGCTTATTGTTCGCAGAAACCGTGACATAGCAAAAGGAACGGGAACATTATTGTCTGAAAATGATAGAAAACTTGGCGACACGTTTTCTGACATCACGGTTTTGACAATGTATAAGGTAACAGGAACAAAGGGTTGGAATGGTGAACAACTTTGGATTCCAAACATCAAATTACCTAACGATAATGTCTATTATAGTGTAAAATAATATGAAGTTAAGCGTTTTTGTAGCCCGACCGAACAAGTCGGGCTATTAGTTTTGCAAGAGTTTTTGTTGTTATCAAAATAAAGTTCACGTCAAAGACTATAAATTGATTTTTTATTTATTATGTGGTAAAATTAAAAAGCAATGAAATATTTCCTTAACTGCCGTTATCTAATCATTATAAAATACGTGGAGTAAAGATTATGTTTACATTAGTTGAACCGCATTTTGATGGTAAAAATAATTTGACGAAAAACATTTCAGATGAACTTGGCGAAAAATTATTAATTTCTATAAAAAATTTAGGAAATAATATGCGATGCCATTATTTGTTCCAGATTGTAAAAAGAAATCTTGCCGAGTTGACTTTTTATATGCAATCACAACAAAATGAAATGAAAACCATTGACGGAATTGAGTGTAATAGATACTTATTTAATTTTGTTGATACGTTCTACTCGTATATAAACTTTTATGAAAAGAACTATAAGGAACTTTTTAAGGATGTGAAAAAGGACATATATGATACTTATTTTGAATATCGGTTTATATACAACTTGAGAAACTATATCATACATGAAGATTTGGCTATATTAAAAATTTCAAAAAAGTTTTGGCAAGACCGTGTGAATGTAAATTTTGAAATTGATAATAATGCATTAAGTGATTCTTCTTGTTGTCAAAAACTATTTAAGCAAGAACTAAAAAAATGCTCAACGCAAATGACAAATTTACATGATATATTATCTAATTTTTATACAATATTGATAAGGTTACACATTGCTATGTTGACAAAAATATGGCAAAATTTAAGGGCTGATTTTTTGCTTTTAATGGATAACATACCAAATAAGCAAGATGTATATTTATTACAAGACGGAAAGATAAAAAACGGTTTATTAAATGTAACAACGAAGTACTATAAATGTGTTTCTGATAATTTTGTATATGCCGAAAATTTGTTGCAAGAAGAAAATGTTAATAATTTTTTTCTCGATATATCTTTTTTATACTATAAGGAAAGAAATGTCTTATATATTGGAAAACCTGATGATTGATATTACTTGCCATATTAAATTAATACTTTAAAAGCGTAAATACGGCATAAAAATAGACGGACAAATTTTAGTGATTTATCCGTCTAAAATTTTATATTAAAGGCTATTTGTCGCAAGTTTATATTTTCTTTGCAGACTCATTCTTCTGCGCCAAATCGTCGTGCGATTTACGTTCAAAAGACGTGTTACTTCGAGATAAGTAAGTCCTGCCATATAGGCACATAACGTTTCGTATTCAGCGGCGGTAAGTTTCATCTTCGATATAAGCCCGTCAACGACTGTATAATCGTTTTTCTGCTCGTCGTCGAGTATTGTGTTAGGTTCTGCTGTAATTCGTTCGTCAAGGCTTATTGTGTTTGCCATATAGAGTGTGTATTGCTTTTGCAAATAATTGTCGGCACAACGATAACAGGCACTTTTAATAGTTACAACCTTTCCATATTTCGTTGTGTAGTTATCACCGAGTTTCTCGCCTATATGTTGGCAAAG
>CAKQLR010000095.1 GCA_934254725.1 uncultured Clostridia bacterium
GTGACTGCGGTGCAGAGCGTTGTCACGGAGTTTGAGGATATCCAGTCCCCGGATCTGGCGCAGAAGCTGGCAAAGCAAGTGGATAAGCTCACCCCTGTTACAACGAAGCCGGTCACCATCGACAAGAACGGTGCGGCGGCATTCACCGACCTTGATTTCGGCCTGTATCTGGTGGCGCAGAAAACCGCCGTCTCCGGCTACAAAAAGACCGCCCCCTTCCTGGTGAGCGTTCCGTATCTGGACGACGGGGCGTACGTCTATGCGGTAGCCTCTGACCCGAAAACCGAACTGGAGCGGGAGGTAAAGCCCACCACGCCGACCACTCCGCATTCCTCGTCAGACAGCGGCGGAAAGCTTGCCCAGACCGGGCAGCTGTGGTGGCCGGTGCCGGTGCTGATCTGCGCGGGACTGGGCTGCATTGTTGTAGGTCTGTTCCGCCGCAGGAGGGACCAGAATGAAGTCTAAACGGGGAACCGTCTGGATTAACCTGGGGCTGCTGCTGTTGGCGGCGGCCCTGTTCCTTACCGTCTACAACAGGATGGCCTCCTATGAGGCAGGGGAAACGTCCCGGCAGGTCATCGAGCAGCTGTGCGAGACGCTTCCCACGGAAAGCGCCGCCGAAACCGAAGCCCCGGCGATTCCGGAATATCTGCTGGATGCCGGCCGGGAGATGCCCGTGCAGACCATCGGCGGAAAAGACTACATTGGCGTGCTGACCATCCCGTCGCTGGAGCTGCCGGTGATCAGCCAGTGGGACTACGCCGCGCTGAAGGTGGCGCCCTGCCGCTATTCCGGCTCCCTCTATCAGAACAATCTGATCATCTGCGCCCACAATTTTGCCACCCATTTCGGCAAGCTGAAAAACCTCCGGGTAGGTGACATTGCCATATTTACGGACATGGAGGAAAATGCGGTTACCTTCCAGATGGTGGAGCGGGAAACCCTGGAACCGACGGATCTGGAGGGCATGGAAGCAGGCGACTGGGACATGACTCTGTATACCTGCACCGTGGGCGGGCAGAGTCGTGTGACCGTCCGCTTCGTCCGGGAAGATCCCTGACAAACTGCGCAGTATCGTGAAAACGGATATCCCCAGGGCTTCCTCGAATAACTTGGACATTGTATAATGCGGATAACTCCATAAAAGCATATGAACACTTCGATATGCCTCTTCTGCTGGCTGTAGATAAGGTGTACGCTAAAATAAGAAATGAAAAATACCGATATATTGCTGGTCAGCAAACGCTGTTTCCTGAAGAAGTTGACCAATATGATCCAAGTCTGATTAAAGAAATTCTAAATAACTGTATTGCTCATTCTGATTATCGGCTTCGTGGAAAAATCAATGTTGAGGAATTTGAAGATCGATTGGTTTTTATTAATGAAGGGGCGTTTATTCCAGAAACAATTGAGCAAGCATTGGAGCCGGGCTACAAGCCGCCATATTATAGAAATGCATTTCTATGCAGAGCCATGGTTAATCTATATATGATTGACACAAACTCTATGGGCATTCCGATGATTTATCAGATCCAGCGTGAAAAATGTTTCCCCTTGCCCACATATGATTTAGAAACAATCAATAGAGTTTCTGTTACTGTATTTGGCAAAATTTTGGATAAAAACTATACCCAATTACTTCATGCAAATGGGAACCTGGATTTGCAGACAGTATTCTTGTTGGATCGGATACAGAAAAGGGAACCAATATCTCACGAAAACTATGTAACTCTTCGAAAGAATGGATTGGTTGAAGGGCGGTATCCTAATATTTTTGTCTCATTTAAGGTTGCAACTGCAGTTGGTCAGAAAACTGCTTATATTCGAAATCGCGGCTTAGATGAAAGTGTTTGTAGGCATCTGATTATGCAGGCACTTGATATTCAGCCCTCTACAATGCCGGAACTCCTGGAGGTTTTGGACCGCGGTGCATTATCTGCAGTCCTATCACCGGACCAGAAAGCCAGAAAAGTGTCAAATCTTTTGCAAAAAATGAAAAATGAAGGAATTGTCTATCCCGTTGGGCCCAGAAATAAGGCCAAATGGCATGCCGCCAAGTCATAAACTAAATAATGTGCTTTAGTTTTATTTAGCTTTACATTTAGTTTTGACCATATTACGCCAGACAGAACAACTAAGCCCCTTATGTAACAGGTAGCCCTATATTTTTCAAAATAATATCGTATTTCTATCGACTTACCACCCCCTTCCATGGTATA
>CAKQLR010000096.1 GCA_934254725.1 uncultured Clostridia bacterium
CCGCACACGATACCCACCTTTTTATAATTTGTTTTTACGTTTTTCAAATCGGCTACTTGTGATACTAGGTAACTTTCCTTATTCCTCTGCGTTACCAAATTCAGAAGCTCCATCGTATTGTTGCTCGTTTTGCTTCCTATTACGATAACGGCGTCGGCTTTTTCGGCTATGCTAACCGCTTCCTTTTGCCTCTCCTTAGTAGTATAACAAATTGTTTTAAATATTTCAACTCTTTTTTTATCGTTTTTTTTAATATTTTTTAAAAAATTTTCAAATTTTTCTTCGGGAAAGGTCGTTTGAGCCACAATCGCCGTTTTTTCGTGAATAAACTTGCCCGAAAATTCGTCGTTTTCTCCTATTATGGTATAATCGCCGTGCGTCCATCCCAACGTGCCGATGACCTCGGCATGGTTCTTATCGCCGAAAACGACAATATGAAAGCCGTCAGACGAATATTCAGAAACGATTTTATGAATCTTTTGCACGAACGGACAGGTACAGTCCACGATTTCACAGCCCTTAGCTTTAAGCTTTGCATAAACTTTTTCCGAAACGCCGTGAGCTCTGATTACTACTTTTGAGTTATCGGGAATTTTTTCCACGTCGGTCACCGTAATAAGCCCTTTTTGTTTGAGCTTTTGCATAACCGTTTCGTTATGAACGAGGTTTCCTAAAACGTACGAGCCTTTACCTGCGTTTAAAGCCGCGTCAACCGCACGGGAAACTCCTTTGCAAAACCCGTCGAACTTTGTTTTGATAATTTCCATTACTTTTTCTTTTTGCTTTCAAGCATGGCTCTAAGCTCTTTCTGAGTTTCGAGCATAGAATTTCTGACCTTTTCGTTGATTTCCTCGTGAAGTTCGGCGTCAAGTTTTCTGCCATAATACTCGTCGAGATACAAAGGCTTGCCTATAAGTAGCTTTGCCTTTCTGAAAACGTGAGCCTTTTTGTCTATTATAACGGGAACAATCGGAACTTTCGCCTTGAACGCAAGCATTCCGGCACCGGGTTTAAGTGGCTGTAACTCGTTGTTTACTTTGTTTCTCGTTCCCTCGGGGAAAATCGCAAGTACATCGCCGCCTTTCAGCACTTTTAAAGATTCCTTGATGCACTCGATGTCATATCCGCCCCTGTCAACGGGAATTCCGCCGAGAATGCGAACGATTTTGCCGAACAGTTTTTTCTTTACGAGTTCCTTTTTTGCCAGGAAATATATACGTTTTTTGTAAATACTGCCGACAAACAGGACGTCGGCTTTACCTAAATGATTGCAAACTACTATGTGTCCGCCCTCTGGTAAATTCTCCTTACCGTAAATTTTCCGAGGATAGAAAATAAGCATGAACGCGTACACAATCGGTCTTAAAATCCAATACACGATTATACCCCCATTATTTCGAGTATCTTGTTTAAAACCTCTTCAGCAGTCATAAACGAGGTATCTATTTCAACGGCGTCTTCGGCTTTCCTAAGAGGAGCGAACTCTCTGTGAGAATCGTTATAATCTCTCTGTTCTATTTCCGCCTTTATCTTTTCAAACGGAACGTTCTGACCTCTCGATAAAAGTTCTTTTCTTCTTCTCTCTGCTCTGACGTCCGACGTAGCGGTTATATAAAATTTGAAAGTCGCGTTCGGTAAAACGTGTGTGCCTATATCTCTGCCGTCGAGGACGCAGGACATTTCTCCCGCGATTTTCCTTTGAAGTTCCACCATTTTAAGCCTTACGCATCTGAGCGCCGAAATATCAGAAGCAAGCATGGATACTTCGTTTTTGCGTATATCGGCTGAAACGTCTTCACCGTCTAAAATCGTGTGCTGAACGCCTTCCCTGTATTCTATTTTTAAATCGATATCGTCGATAAAAGAAGCCACGCCCTTTTCGTCCTTGCAGGAAATTCCGGATTTTTTCGCTTTTAATCCGCAAGCACGATACATAGCCCCCGTGTCGAGATAAAGAATATCGAGTTTTTCCGAAAGCGCCTTTGCCGCCGTGCTTTTTCCGCTACCGGAGGGACCGTCCAACGCAATGGTAATTTTTTTATTCATTTTACAACTTCTCCTTTTATTGCATTTTAATACAATGACGAAGATAAAGCAACTAAATTACGGTGCTAATTCCTGTTTGCACCTTCACCCGCCGAAAAACCGGTGGAAAAAGCTATTTGCAGATTGAACCCGCCGGTAAATGCGTCGAC
>CAKQLR010000097.1 GCA_934254725.1 uncultured Clostridia bacterium
TAATAAGATCGGTTAAGGTTCAAGGTTTGGGTTTTCCGTTATTTTTTCGGTTATCCGTTATCGGTCAATGTTTAACGTTTTGTTTTTCTTGTCAAAAAAACAATTTTGTCGTTTTGTCGGTAAAAACTTAAAAGGAATTTATTTTTGTTTTTGCGAAAATATTTTTCAGGCGGGTGAAGTTCGGTTTCAACCCACTATTTTTTTGCAAAAAGTTTACGCGTAGGGGGTTTACTTGTTTTATCTAAAAAACGCGAGTAACAATATAATTTTACGTTTCATACTCTTGACAAAATCATTATTTATGTTTATAATAACAAACATAAGGAGATAATTTAATGCAAAGAGAAGTCGTGATAATGCCCAAGACTTTGGATATTTTAAAGACGATGGGCGAGCAAATAAAGATGGCAAGACTCAGAAGAAATTTGCCCGTAAAAATAGTTTCTGAACGGGCAGGAATAAGCAGAAATACGCTTTGGCAAATCGAAAAGGGCAATCCTTCCGTCGCTATTGGGTATTATGCCGCGGTTTTGCATGCGTTGAATAATCTCGACGAAGATTTGTTGCTTGTGGCAAAAGATGACGTACTCGGCAAAAAATTGCAGGATTTAGAGATAAGCGCAAAAAAGCGCATCAGCAGGAAATAGTATGGATAATAAACAAAAAACGATTTTTGTATATGACGACTGGTCAAGAGAATTTCCCGTTTTAATGGGCAGGCTTTACGTTCAGTTCTCGCGAGGAGAAGAAGTATTTTCATTTGAATACGAAGATTCTTGGCTAAAAAACAATAATACGCTTATCTTAGACCCCGATTTGTCTTTTTACGGCGGAAAACAATATGTTTTCGGTAAAAAGAAACAATTCGGCCTGTTTATGGACTCCGAACCGGATCGTTGGGGAAGAATGCTTTTGAAACGCCGTGAAAACGTCATTGCAAAAAGAGAAGGTCGGGCGGCGAAATCTTTAACCGAAACAGACTATCTGCTCGGCGTGGAAGATTTCACGAGAATGGGGGCTTTACGCTTCAAAACGGAGGAAAACGGAGAATTCCTGGCTTATAACGAAGATATGACCGTTCCTCCCGTTACAAGGCTCAGAGAATTAGAGGCCGCATCGCTTGCATACGAAAAAGATAACGAACTCTTAAACGATAAGTGGGTAAAACTTTTAATAGGGCCTGGCTCTTCGCTCGGCGGAGCGCGTCCCAAAGCAAACGTCGAAGATTTGGACGGAAGTTTGTGGATTGCGAAATTTCCGTCGAGAAACGACGAGTACGATAGCGGGGCGTGGGAATACGTCGTTCACGAATTGGCTGTGCTTTGCGGGCTGAATGTTCCGCAGGCGAAAATTATAAAATTTTCCGATTTCGGCAGTACGTTTTTGGTAAAGCGTTTTGACAGGACAGGCGCTAAACGTATACATTTTGCTTCGGCTATGACATTGCTGGGAAAATCCGACGGAGAATCGAACGAGTGCAGTTATCTCGATTTACTCGAATTTTTAACTTCGTACGGAGCGTGCGTAAAGAAAGATGCTATTGAGTTATGGAAAAGAATTGTTTTTAACTTGGCAGTAAAAAATACCGACGACCATTTACGAAACCACGGCTTCATTCTTGAAAAAGAAGGGTGGCGATTATCTCCGTTGTACGACGTAAATCCCAACCAGGACGGAACGCATTTGTCGTTAAATATCACCGAAAACGACTGTAGTCTAGATTATGGTTTGGTGTTAGATACCGCTAAATATTACGGCATAACGCGCGCCGAGGCAGAGAAATACGTAAAGGAGACCAAAATAATTATAAGTGAAGAGTGGCAATCCATCGCGAAAAAAGTCGGGTTAAGAGAATCGTCCTTAAAATATATGCAAAGTGCGTTTGTTTCCGAAACGACTATATGATTTGGGGAAAATTGGGGAAACTTTTTCGTTAAAAGGCTTGAAATCGTTGATTTTGAGTTAAAAAAGCATAAAAACGAG
>CAKQLR010000098.1 GCA_934254725.1 uncultured Clostridia bacterium
ACTCTCTGACAAAGATGACTAAAACCGACAAACAGCAAGAGAAAAGGCGTGGCATCACGCCACGCCTGACTCTGAACACTCCACACTTACCGAAAAATCCCTACGGAAAGACCAGTTAGAGGAAGTCCTTTTGTAATTACAAAAAATATAAAGCTTTTTTAATTTCGGCGCGAGGGAAGTATACGTAAACCTACATTATCTATGTTATGCTTTTCATAAATTCGCTCATCATAGCAACGTAATTTGAGCCGAAAGTCCTTTCAAAATCGTAATCGATGCAGCATTTCAGAGCGGTATCGAAACCGTATTTTTCTATAAGATAACACGTAAAGGCGTAAGCTTCCGGATATGTTAAAACATTTCCGTCTTTATTCGTACATGAATAAGTCTTATATATCGGAGTCGTTGCATACGGAAATTTAATTTTTGATTTATAACTACTGTTTTTTAGCATCGTTTCGCCGATGCATTTTTCAAGCAATGAAAAGTCAAAATCAAACAAAGAATCAAACTTCCCGCCGTTATCGGTATAAAGCGTATTGACAGTATTTACAAAATCGGCAATATTACCTGTCAATGTTTTATCTGTAAATGACAGATAAAAACGATTATTTATATCCGAAATATGTTTTGAAACATGTCGGGATAAATATTCCGCAATACCTTCGCCTAACCAAGCTTCATTGTCAGGATTTTTTTGTAAAGTAACGGCGTGAATCGTTTCATGAACGTACTCGCTCGGGTCGAGCAAATAAATTTTTCGGTAGTTCACGTCGCAACACGTTTTAATTTCACTGTCGGAAATAAAATATTCGAGATTATCTGCGTATTTTTTACTTACAAAATCGTAACTTGAGGGGGCATTATTTTTAATATAATTCAGAATTTTATTACACTCTGCATTGCCGTTCGATAAATGATATAAAATTCTTTCGGGTGTGTCAAAACTTGCTGTATCGCGTTTTGAAGAAAATGCGTCGAGATTGTATACGCGATTTATCGTTTCGATAACCAGAGGATAGGATAAAAATTTGCGGCTATATACCGCACCGTCAAGCCAGGATAAGTCAAACGGTATATCAAATTTTCTGTTTACACCCAGAAATTCGAGATACTCCGTTCTGTAATCCGTTAAGTTTGCCTTTATAAATTTTTCGTATCCGTATTTACTTATAACGAAATTACCGAAAGAATAAGCCGTCTTTATCGCATTATCCGTTTTGTTGCAAAATTCTTCGATAAAGTAGGCAGAGAAAAGCGTTAATTCAAAATCTTTATAATTTGAGTAGTATTGTTTTAATTCGTCATTATTGTATGTGCCGTTAAAAACATATCCGTAAACGGCGTATTGTTTCCAATATTCCGTTGACTGAATATAAGCCGCAGTAAAAGATTTTCGGTAACTACCGTTGTCTACGGCATTTTTGTTACATATTAAAATATTTTTCTGATAGACGGCTTTATCGTTTCCTAAAATAAATTCATCTGCAATTATATAGCATTTAATTTGAGTATCTAAATTAAATACGTTCGAAAGTATAGAATAATCGGCTTGCATAGAATTTAACAAAAGACTGATTTCGTCTTTTGAGTTGCTGACGGTATTCTCAATGTGCAGTTCTATATTTTTATCTCTCAATATATTGCAAGCAGTGCTTTTGTAACCGGGAATATGCTCATACACATTTGTTTGATAATTCTTATCTTTGTTACACGACACAAAGACCATTAAACAACATAAAAGAGATAAACATAAAATCGGAATAATCTTTTTCTTCATAAAATTCACTCAAAAAAAAGCCGTATTCAGTTAAATATATGTCGTGATAGCGGAATTTCAGCCGATTTTTTTTATTTCGACTTCATCAAAAAAGTTTGTCATATAATTCGATTGCACGCAACCGATA
>CAKQLR010000099.1 GCA_934254725.1 uncultured Clostridia bacterium
CTAAATTATTGTTTATAACATATCCCATAACTTCCGTGGGTGGCGGGAGTTAATATCGGGGGACTTCCGCCCCATAGTCGTTCTCTAAGAATAAAAAGGAGAATTGACTGTGAAACAAGATTTAATCAAAGATGTTATTCAGGGAATGTTGCCTTACCTGAACAATGCACAAAATGAAAAATTGCAAGAGGTGTTGAAATACACCCTTGCAAAGTATGAGGTAACGGAAACTCAAAATAAAGAGAAATGCTCGGAGCAGAACTATGTAGAACTGTTCCTATCGGCGAAGCGAATTGAGGGCTGCTCCGAGAAATCTCTTAAATACTACAAGGCAACTATCGAAGCTATGCTCTGTGAACTCAAAAAAGATGTCAAACACATAGTTACAGACGACATCAGAGGATACCTGACGGAATATCAGGAAAAGAAGAAATCAAGCAAGGTAACAATAGACAATATCCGCCGTATTCTATCCAGCTTCTTCTCTTGGTTAGAGGACGAGGATTACATACTGAAAAGCCCGGTAAGACGCATACACAGGGTAAAAACCGGTACAAATATCAAGGAGACATACTCCGATGAAGCGTTAGAGCTTATGAGGGATAACTGCTCAGAGCTTCGAGACTTGGCAATTATTGATATGCTTGCTTCAACGGGTATGCGTGTTGGCGAAATGGTACTGCTAAACCGAAACGATATTGACTTCAATGAGAGAGAATGTATCGTGTTCGGTAAAGGCAGTAAGGAACGAGTGGTCTATTTTGACGCTCGCACAAAGATACATTTGCAGAACTACTTGGATAGCAGAACGGACGACAATCCGGCGCTGTTTGTATCGCTGAAATCGCCCCACAAAAGGTTGAAAATCGGCGGTGTTGAGGTTCGCCTTAGAGAATTTGGAAGGCAATTAGGAATTAACAAGGTTCACCCGCATAAGTTCAGGCGTACACTTGCCACTATGGCAATAGATAAAGGAATGCCCATTGAGCAGCTTCAACAACTCTTGGGGCATAGAAAGATAGATACGACCTTGCAGTATGCAATGGTAAAGCAGAGCAATGTTAAGATTGCCCACCGAAAATACATCGGATAGAGAGGAAAAAACTATGGCTGATTGGATTGAAAAAAGTCTTGGGGAAATTGCAGAAGTAACAAAACTGGCGGGTTTTGAGTTCACAAAGTACATTAAATACAATGGTGATGGAGAAATTATCGCCTTGAGAGCATTAAATCTACGAAACGGCGAACTTGATTTGTCTGATATTAAAAGAATATCAAGAGAAGTTTCAGAAGGCTTGACTCGAAGCAAAATTTATAAAGACGATATATTGCTAACATATACAGGGAATGGATATGGTGACTGTGCAATAATTGAAGAAAACGATAAGTACCATTTAGCACCAAATATTTGCAAAATCGTACCTAATCAGAATGTGATTTATCCATATTATTTGTATTGTTACATTCGTTCCAAAGCTTTTTATAATCAAATGTCAAACAATATGACCGGCTCAGGGCAACCTACCATTCCGATGAAAACAATAAGGCTGTTAAAAATACCAGTACCGGATATGAGTGTGCAAGTAAAAATTGCTAATATGATATGGTCTCTTAATCAAAAGATCCGCAATAATAAAGTGATAAACAATAATTTAG
>CAKQLR010000100.1 GCA_934254725.1 uncultured Clostridia bacterium
ATAACCTTTTAGAAAAATCTTTGGCAATCGAAGTTCAGCCGTTAAAACTTAAAATCGACGGAGCTATATACGAAACACAACAAATGACATTGAGTCTGTATACGTCGCAAAGCAAAATCGTAGTAGTCGGCGATAAACTCGATCTGACGTGTACCGCTGATGATAATACCGTTACCAAAAAGCAAATAGCTTTCAGCGGCGCATTTGTATTACCGACGGATGACGCGGACGGAA
Organism: uncultured Clostridia bacterium; assembly: GCA_934254725.1. Taxonomy (GTDB): domain Bacteria; phylum Bacillota; class Clostridia; order Christensenellales; family Borkfalkiaceae; genus RGIG3732. Next base: position 235 of record CAKQLR010000100.1, read on the forward strand.
GGTTATATCTTACGATAAATAATCTCGTTAACCCGGATAGCGATCTTAAAATTTCAATCGGGGCAAAAGCTCTTACTGATTGTCTGAAAAAGAGGTTGCCCGAACTTACCGAGGCTATACCGCAGATAAAAGATTTGCTAAAAATTAAATTTGACAAGGAAAGCATTTTCGATTATATTTCCATGCTTTCCGACCTCGAATACGACAGAGAAAACGATAAAACTTTAGCGCTTACGGTGAATGCGGAAAAACTTATAAGCGGAGTGGGATGTCTGAATATATCTTTGTCGCAACCGGGCAACGGTCAGATAGGTTTATCCGTAAGCCACCCGGGACACAGCGCGTTTAGCGATAATCTTTCTTTAACAATCAAAGCCGGAGACACGACGTCTTTGTCTCAGACAATAGAAGAAGCTTATAACGTCAACGCCGATCATATAAGCTTTGACAGCGTCGATACGTTGCTTCAAACCCTTATAAATACCGCAAAACGAAAGAGTTTCCGTTTAACAGGTAAAATTCCGGTTAACCTTAACGCACTGTCTATTGTAAAAGCAAACATTGAACTCGGCATTGATATAAAAATAGACGTTGAAAAGGATGAAACAGGCAAAGATATCGTTTATATTGCCGCAAAATTATCTCGCGGAGAGTTATCGGGCGTAACGAAAATCGCTTTTGCCGATAAAGGCGGCGATTCGTATCTTTTCTATAACGGTAAAGAAGGCTCGGTAACGATTAAACGAAATTCTCTTAACGAACATAAGTGGTGCAGCATATGCAACGGATTTGAATGCTCGAATACATTCCGGCATGCGAGCTTCAGAACAAACAGAGTAATTTCGGATATGGATTACAGCGGCAAGTGCAGTTACGAGAAAACGGTAACGGAAAAAGAATTCGGAGAGAATGTGCTCGAATACGTTCTGCAAATGATAAACTTTACGCAGACGATCAACGACACTATAACCGACGCAACAAACAACGAAAATAAAAACGAATTCGGCATTGACGACGTATTTGTCAGTTACACATACTCGTCTCCCACGTACGACCTGAAGTTAAACTTGAAGCCTATAGATAATGTATTAGGTCAGGCGATCGTGAATATTGACCATAACCGGGATTTTGAATTTACGTCGTTATACGGAGACATAACACTGCTTGACATATCCGGCGTTTCGGCAGAGGGAACCTTTGAAATTTTCCTTATTGATTCGGTAGACGGTGAAGCAAAGTCGTTGACTGGCACAAACAATTTGTTTTAATCACTAAAAAAAGAAGTAGAGGGATTTTCTCTGCATAACACAAAAGGGCTTCCGATAAGCGGAGTTGTTATAGGGAATTATTAAAACTAAATTATAGAATTGCACTTTCAAACGATAACAAAAGGCTCACGGGATTTCAT
>CAKQLR010000101.1 GCA_934254725.1 uncultured Clostridia bacterium
GCGCATTTAAAGGTTGTGTACCACTGGAACTGCGCCGTGTGGATAGACGGATTGAATGCCGAAGTGTAATTGGTGCACTCGTCTATTGAGAAATCCAAAGAGTAAAATATCTCCTCGAAATCCGCTACCGAAGAACTCGAAATAAGGTACTGTTCTATAAGAAGGTGAGGCCACGCTTCGCCGTCTTTTCTCGGTTCGGAATTTCTCGGAGCGGCTGCGTATGCGGGCTTTACTCCGTACTCTTCGCGCGCGTCCTGCTGCATGATTATTTTCCCCTTTTCGGGGCTAACCGAAACGGTTGTCGTCGGGTTGCTTATTGTGGTGAAATCCCCGTTTTTTGTGGGATTTAAGGGGTTTGCTGGATAAGTATAGCTTTGCCCGCCTTCTATAAACGTAGTTTCTTTATCGAGCCAGTAATTCACGAAACACCCCCAGGTATCAAGCTTCCAGAGCGGGTCTTCCACTTCTTCGAAAGTGAGCTGCGCCCACGGATACAGAGAGTGAAAGCGCGAGTCCGGTCCGTGAAGATTGAACCCGAAAGAGAAGTTTTTATCGGCAAGCATTTCGGTGTATTCCGAAGGCGTTTCACTCGTTGAATCGCCCGAAGCCGAGCTGGACGAGGTATCTCCGTTCGCGCAGCCCGAACCGACCGCGAACAACAAAACGCATAAGATCACGCTTATCGTTTTTTTCAAAAATTTCATATCATATCTCCCTTTCTACATTTTAAACGAGCCGCTCGTCAAGCCCTTTACGAATTGTTTGGAACAACAAGCAAAGATGATAAACATAGGCAAACTTGCGATAACGTAGCCCGCTATCGAAACGCACATGCTGTTCGTTTCTGTAAACAGTGTGTTCGTAAGATTTTTAAGTATAACGGACGTGGTTTTAAGGTTTTCCTTTTTAAGAATAAGAGAAGGCCACAAATAGTCGTTATACGCGCCCATAAACGTCATCAGCCCTTGAGTTGCGAGTATGGGCATCGCAAGCGGAAGCGCGACCACGAAGAACATTACGAACCTGTTTGCACCGTCCATTTCTCCCGCCTCGAAAACGTCTCTCGGCAATCCGTCGAAGAAAGTTTTAATAAGAAGCGTTCCCATAGGAACGGAACCCGCTACCGTGGGGAGAATCACGCCCCAAAAGGTATCCATCATTCCGTAATCGACGCCGACGAGTTGGTACTGCGGTATAAGCGTAAGCACGCCGGGTATCATAAGGATTGCGAGGAAAAACATAAATATAATGTTTTTGCCGGGCATTCTGAAAAGAGAAAACCCGTATGCCGCCGCTCCGCAAACCAAAAGCACCCCGAGGGTAGTGCCCGTCGCTATTATAAATGTGTTAAGCAGCGTGCCGTCCACGTAGCCCCACGCTTCCGAGTAGTTCGCCCACCTTACGGGGAATGACAAACCGAACGGATTCAACACGTCCTGCTTGGGAAATTTAAAACTTTTCACAAGCATTACGTATATGGGAAAAAGCGTCAATACGGCAAAGAAAATTACGACTAAAACAAGTATTATCTGCGAAATACT